>NZ_JBEPFC010000178.1:0-14500 GCF_040301705.1 Streptomyces sp. NPDC000151
GCGGAGCGCAGGGCGCGCGCGGCGCGGCCGGGCGCGGGCGCTTCGGCCTCCGGGGCGTCGACGACGGGGGCAGGGGCGGTCACGGGAGCCTTTCCGGGGGCGGGCTACGCCCCGTGCAGTACCGGTACGTGCGTCTTTCGCGCCGGCACCTCGTTGTGACCTTCGCCTGTCTTCGCACTGATCTTTGACTGCGAGATTATGGGAGAGCACGCGCTGCTCAGAACTCGTTTGCCCCTGAGGCACACTTCTTGCCCCGCTCCACTTCCTGAAACGGATTGGACAAGGCGACGGGTGTCACACGCATGATGGAGGGACTTCTGAGCAGGGTTTCCAGTCGGAAATCGTCGCCAGTTCCCTAGAAGGAGTGCCATGAGGATCGGAATCGTCGGAGCCACCGGCCAGGTCGGCGGTGTGATGCGAGGGATCCTCGCCGAGCGGAACTTCCCCGTGGAGCAGCTGCGGCTGTTCGCCTCGGCACGGTCCGCCGGACGGACGATCCCGTGGCAGGACACCGAGATCACGGTCGAGGACGCGGCGACGGCCGACTACTCGGGCCTGGACATCGTCCTCTTCTCCGCGGGCGGCGCGACCGCCAAGGAGCTGGCGCCCAAGGTCGCCGCGGCCGGCCCGATCGTGATCGACAACTCCTCCGCCTTCCGCCGCGACCCCGAGGTGCCCCTCGTGGTCTCCGAGGTGAACCCGCACGCGGTCGCGGACCGCCCCAAGGGCATCATCGCCAACCCGAACTGCACGACGATGGCCGCCATGCCCGTGCTGCGCCCGCTGCACGACGAGGCGGGGCTGACCGCGCTGGTCGTCGCGACGTACCAGGCGGTCTCCGGCTCCGGCCTGGCCGGCGTGGCCGAGCTGGACCAGCAGGCCCGCAAGGCCATCGAACAGGACGCGACGAAGCTCACGCACGACGGCGCCGCGGTGGAGTTCCCCGAGCCGGACAAGTACGTCCGCCCCATCGCCTTCAACGTGCTGCCGATGGCGGGCTCGATCGTGGACGACGGCCTCAACGAGACCGACGAGGAGCAGAAGCTCCGCAACGAGAGCCGCAAGATCCTGGAGATCCCCGAGCTGAAGGTCTCCGGCACCTGCGTGCGCGTCCCGGTCTTCTCCGGCCACTCCCTCCAGGTCAACGCCCGCTTCGAGCGCCCGATCAGCCCCGAGCGGGCGACCGAGCTGCTGGCGGGGGCGCCCGGCGTGGCCCTCTCCGACGTGCCCACCCCGCTGGAGGCCGCCGGCCAGGACCCGTCCTACGTCGGCCGCATCCGCAAGGACGAGACAGTCGAGCACGGCCTGGCGCTCTTCCTCTCCAACGACAACCTCCGCAAGGGCGCGGCGCTCAACGCCGTCCAGATCGCGGAGCTGGTCGCCGCCGAGCTCAAGGGCTGACGCCTTCACGACGACGCCCGCGGGGCCCGTACGGATCACGTCCGTACGGGCCCCGCGCCGTTCAGGGCCCGCCGGTCAGGGCCTGCGCACCCGGCTACGGCCGGCGCACCTCGAAGTGGAAGCAGCCGTACTCCACGGCCCGTACGTGCACCAGCGCGGTCTCCGGGTCGGCGAACGCCTCCGTCAGCGCCCGGTCGACGGCCGCGTCGGCGTCCTGGGGCAGCTCCAGCAGCGCTCCCCCGGCGATGTGCCCGGCCGCGGTGTACCGCCGCAGGACCCGCAGCGCGCCGGGCCGCGCGAACGGATGGCCCACGGCGTCGCGGTCCGGTCCGGCGCACTCCTCGGCGTGAATGAAGACCGGCCCCTGCTCGTCGTACGCGCCGGGCTCGGCGCCCGTCGCGGCGGCCCACCGCCGCAGCGGCGCGTACGACACGAGCGCGACCCGCTCCCCGGCCCGCACGCCCCGCAGGCAGCATCGCAACGGGCTCCCGACGCACTCCACCGGCACCCCGTCCTCGGACGCGGTGAACGGCCGCATCGCCTGCCCGGCGTCATCGGCGGTACGCAGTTCCTTGAGAGCGACGGCCCCGATGGGCCGCGCGAGGTAAGTGGTCATACCTCCACCCTCGCCGCCCCGCGCCCAGAACTCCGGCGGAAAACGGACGCGACGCTGCCCGGGGCCCGGCTCGCTCCGAGGCCGCGCCGCGACGCCTCCTTGTCTCCCACCCCCTGTCACCCCGTGGAGTGGTGGCCGCGTGGAAGGATGGGCGGAACGTCCGATGCGAAGGAGATGACCGCGTGCCTGGCACGAATCTGACCCGCGAAGAGGCGCAGGAGCGGGCGCGCCTGCTGACCGTCGACGCGTACGAGATCGATCTGGATCTGAGCGGCGCGCAGGAAGGGGGCGTTTTCCGGTCCGTGACCACGGTGCGTTTCGACGTGGCCGAGGACGGGGCGGATTCGTTCATCGATCTGGTGGCGCCGGCCGTGCACGAGGTGGTGCTCAACGGCGCGCCGCTGGACGCCGCCGCCGTGTTCAAGGACTCGCGGATCGCGCTGACGGGACTGCGGTCCGGGCGCAATGAGCTGAAGGTCGTGGCGGATTGCGCCTACACCAATACGGGTGAGGGGCTGCACCGCTTCGTCGACCCGGTGGACCAGCAGGCTTATCTGTACACGCAGTTCGAGGTGCCGGACGCGCGGCGGGTATTCGCGTCGTTCGAGCAGCCGGACCTCAAGGGCACGTTCCAGTTCACGGTGAAGGCGCCCGAGGGCTGGACCGTGGTGTCCAATTCCCCGACGCCGGAGCCCACCGACAATGTGTGGTCCTTCGAGCCGACACCGCGGATCTCCAGCTACATCACCGCGCTGATCGTGGGCCCGTACCACGCCGTGCACAGCAGTTACGAGAAGGACGGGCGAAGCGTGCCGCTGGGCATTTACTGCCGGCCCTCGCTCGCCGAATTCCTGGACGCCGAGGAGATTTTCGCGGTCACCCGGCAGGGATTCGACTGGTTCCAGGAGAAGTTCGACTACGCGTACCCCTTCGCGAAGTACGACCAGCTCTTCGTGCCGGAGTTCAACGCGGGCGCGATGGAGAACGCCGGCGCGGTCACCATTCGCGACCAGTACGTCTTCCGCTCGAAGGTGACGGACGCGGCGTACGAGGTGCGCGCGGAGACCATTCTCCACGAGCTCGCGCACATGTGGTTCGGCGACCTGGTCACCATGGAATGGTGGAACGACCTGTGGCTGAACGAGTCGTTCGCGACGTACACCTCGATCGCCTGCCAGGCGTACGCGCCGGGCAGCAAGTGGCCGCATTCCTGGACCACGTTCGCGAATTCCATGAAGACCTGGGCCTACCGCCAGGACCAGCTGCCCAGCACGCACCCGATCATGGCCGAAATCCGTGACCTTGACGACGTGCTCGTCAATTTCGACGGCATTACGTACGCCAAGGGCGCGAGCGTGCTGAAGCAGCTCGTGGCCTATGTCGGTATGGATGAATTCTTCCGGGGCGTGCAGCAGTACTTCAAGGCGCACGCGTACGGGAACACCCGGCTCTCCGACCTGCTCGGCGCGCTGGAGGAGACCTCCGGCCGGGACCTGAAGACCTGGTCGAAGAAGTGGCTGCAGACGGCCGGCATCAACATCCTCCGCCCGGAGGTCGAGACGGACGCGGCGGGCAACGTCACCTCCCTCGTCATCCGCCAGGAGGCCCCCGCGCTCCCCGAGGGCGCGACCGGCGAGCCGGTGCTGCGCCCGCACCGCATCGCGGTCGGCTGCTACGACCTCAAGGACGGCAAGCTCGTCCGCTCCGACCGCATCGAGCTGGACGTGGACGGCGAGCGCACCGAGGTGCCGTTCCCCGCGAACACCCCGCGCCCTGCGGTCATCCTGCTCAACGAGGACGACCTGTCGTATGCCAAGGTCCGCCTCGACGAGGAGTCCCTGAAGACGGTCACCGCGCACCTCGGCGACTTCTCCGAGTCGCTGCCGCGCGCGCTGTGCTGGGCCTCGGCCTGGGACATGACCCGGGACGGCGAGCTGGCCACCCGCGACTACCTGGAGCTGGTGCTCTCCGGCATCGGCAAGGAGTCCGACATCGGCGTGGTGCAGTCGCTGCACCGCCAGGTGAAGCTGGCGCTGGAGCTGTACGCGGCGCCGGAGTGGCGCGAGACCGGCCTCGCGAAGTGGACCGACGCCTGCCTCAAGCAGCTGCGTGCCGCCGAGTCCGGCAGCGACCACCAGCTGGCGTGGGCCCGCGCGTTCGCCGCGACGGCCCGTACGACCGCGCAGCTGGACCTGCTGCAGAACCTCCTCGACGGCACCGAGGAGATCACCGGCCTCGCCGTCGACACCGAGCTGCGCTGGGCGCTGCTGCAGCGGCTGGCCGCCACCGGCCGTGCCGACGAGAAGGCCATCGCGGCGGAGCTGGAGCGGGACCGGACCTCGGCGGGCGAGCGGTACGCCGCGACCGCCCGCGCGGCCCGCCCGACGGCGGAGGCCAAGGCCGAGGCGTGGGCGTCGGTCGTGGAGTCGGACAAGCTCCCGAACGCCGTGCAGGAGGCCGTCATCGGCGGCTTCGTGCAGACCGACCAGCGCGAGCTGCTCGCGCCGTACACGGCGCGGTACTTCGACGCGCTCAAGGACGTGTGGGAGGCGCGCAGCCACGAGATGGCGCAGCAGATCGCCGTCGGGCTCTACCCCTCGCTGCAGGTCTCGCAGGAGACGCTGGACGCGACGGACACCTGGCTGGCCTCGGCCGAGCCGAGCGCGGCGCTGCGCCGCCTGGTGACGGAGTCCCGGGCGGGCGTGGAGCGTGCGCTGAAGGCCCAATCGGCAGATGCGGCTGCCGCCTGACGGCGGCGCTGAACGCGCAGTTCCCCGCGCCCCTTAAGGGGCGCGGGGAACTGCGCGAGCAACCCACGCGGCGGGAGAGCCGGACGCGGAGGGGCAGTGGCACCGCCCGGCGTCGGCGCGCCTATCGCTGCCGTCCGCCGGACGAGTTGTAGGGAGCGGAGCTCAGCTCAGCTCGTCGAAGCGGCGGCCCAACGCGGCGCGACCCGCCTCCGTGAGGCCACCGTGCACCCGCATGCGGGCCAGGCCGCCATCGGGGAAGACATCCAGCCGGACGTGCGTGGCGGTCACAGCGCTCGGCAGCGCGAAGCGGTGGGGCGTGTCGGGCTGCAGCTTCGTCTTCGGGAGGATCTCGAACCACGAGGAGTCGTCGGCCGGGTCGGCGGTGGCCGCATCGCAGCCGTACAGCGCCGCCCAGCCCGCGGAGTTGCCCTTGAGGTACGCCGTGTCGATCTCGATCGCGCGGATCTCGCCCTGCGCGGCGAGGCGGAAGCGGACCCAGTCGTTGGTGCCCTTGACGCGGCGGCGGCGGTTCTCCCAGCCGTCGTCCATCTTGCGGGACAGGTCGGGCTGGATGATCTGGGTGGGCGAGGAGTAGAAGCGGTCCGAGGCGTCCTCGACCGCGCCGCCGTTCAGTACGGAGGCCAGGTCGATGGTGCCCAGTACGTCCAGCCACGCGGGGTCGGCCACGACCTCGCCGTGCACGCGCAGGCGGGCTATGCCGCCGTCGGGGTGCTGCTTGAGGCGGAGGTGGGTGAAGCGGCGCTCGGCGGTGACCTCGAAGCCGTTGGCGGCGTGGCCGCGTACCGGCGTGCGGGGGACGATCTCCTCCCACTTCACGTCGTCGGCGAGCAGCTCCTCCGGGCTCGGGCTGCCCGGTACGGCGGTGGCCTCGACGGTGACCTGCTGCGGGTAGTTGCCGCGGAAGTGGGCGGTGTCGACGATGACGCCGCGGATCACGCCGGGGACGGCGAGGCGGATCAGCGCCCAGTCGTGCTCGTCGTCGGTCGGGAAGGGGTGGTCACCGTCGGCGCCGCGGCGGCGCCGGGTCTCCCAGCCGTCCATGATCTTGCCCTTGTGCCCGAAGTGCTCCGGGTCGAACACGGCGCGCTCGCGCTTCAGCAGGTTCTCCCGCTCGGCGAAGAACTCGTCGTTCGCGGCGATCACGCCGGCGCCGAAGCGGCGGTCGGCGAGGTCGACGAGCGAGGTGAAGGCGTAGTCCCCGCCGCGGTAGTCGGCGTAGGGGTCGCCACCGCCGTACGGAGCGGCGTCGTTGGCGTGCGGATCAGTGGAGGAGGCGGCCGGGGTGGTGGTCATCTCTGCCCTTCGTCGTCCGGTGGTGGGAGCGCGGAGCGCCCGGGAAGCGCTCACCACCGACCTTCGCAGAGGCGTTCGGGCAGGTCTATCGAAAGTTTCTGGAGTGGCCGTGAAGGAGAACTGAAAGGTACGACCGGCGGAGTCCTCCTCGAACTGGGGTGATCAGGGACGGGGCCGGGGCCGGATGACGCTCACGCGTCGGTGAGCTCCGCGGCGACCTGCCGCAGCGCGCCCAGGACGCGGGACATGCCCGGCGCGTCCTCCGCTCCCCGGCGCGCCGCCGCGATGACATGGCGGCGCGGCTGGTCGGCGTGGAGCACCCGGACCGCCACCCCGGCGCCGCCGCGCTCCGGCCGCATCGCCATCCGCGGGACGAGCGCCACGCCCATGCCCGCGGCGACCATCGCCAGGATCGCCGCCCAGTCGGCCGCCGCGTGCGCCTGCTCCGGTACGAAACCGGCGTTCTCGCAGGCCGTGGTGGTGATCTGGGACCAGGGCCCGCTGCGTCCGAAGATCCACGGCTCGCCCGCGAGATCGGCCAGCCGCAGCCCCGGCTCGGCGGCCAGCGGGTGGCCGGCCGGCAGCGCCACGTCCAGCGGGTCGGCGAGCAGCGACAGCCGGGCGAACTTGGGGTCGCGCGGGGTGGGCGCGTGCGCCGCGAGGGAGAGCGCGAGGTCCACGCTGCCCTCGGAGAGCAGCTCGTACGCCTCGGCCGCCTCGGCCTCCCGTACCCGGACGACCAGGCCAGGGTGGGTGCGCCGCAGCTGCTCGACGGCCGGCACCACCAGCGCCGGGATCGCCGTGGAGAACGCGCCGACCTGCACCTCGCCGGCCTCGCCCTGCAGGTACCCGAGCAGCTCCGCGTCCGCCCGCTCCAGCTGCGCGAAGACCGCGTCGGCGTGCCGGAGGACGAGGTGGGCCGCGTCGGTGAGGCGTACCCGGCGGCCGTGCGCCTGGAGCAGGGTCACCCCGAGCTGCTTGGCGAGCCCGGTCAGCTGCTGCGAGACCGCCGAGGGCGTCATGTGCAGCGCCTCGGCGGTCGCGGTCACCGTGCCCAGCTCGCCGAGCGTGCGCAGGATGCGCAGCTTCTTGATGTCCCAGTCGGCCATGCGGGCAGCGTATGCGGTCACCGGCCGGCTCTTCGCGGTACACCGGCGGCGAGCACCACGCCGCCCAGGATCAGCACCATGCACAGGACCTGGACCGGGCCCGTGTGTTCGTCGAGCAGGGCGAGGGAGAGCAGGGCGACGCAGACCGGCTGGAGGTAGTAGACGGCACCCGCGCGGGCCGCGCCGATCAGGGCGATGGCCTTGTTCCAGGTGAAGAACGCCACCGCGGAGGAGAAGATCCCGACGTACAGCAGCGGGCCGACCGTGTCGACGCCGGGCGTGAAGCCGCCCTGCACGGTCAGGCTGACGGCGTACGCGGGCGCCAGCAGCAGCGTGCCGATGATGAAGGTCACGCAGAGGAAGACCGGCCCGGTGAGCTCCGCGGGCTTGTGGCGCACCAGCGCGCTGTACCCGGAGAAGCACGCCATGGCGGCCAGCATCCACAGCCCGCCGGAGGCCAGGTCCAGCCGGAACAGGGCCGTCGGGTCGCCCTTGCCGATCAGCGTGAGGACGCCGGCGGTCGCGACCAGCATGCCGGCGGCGCGCCGGGGACCGATCCGCTCGCCGCCGCGCCCGAAGCGCCCGAACAGCGCCATCAGCGTCGGCGACGCCGCCATGATCATGCCCATGGTGCCGGCCGTGGTGGTCAGCCCCGCCTGGTGGACCAGGGTGTTGTAGAGCGACACCCCGAGCAGCGAGGCCAGCAGCAGGAAGCGGAAGTGGCGGCGGACGATCGCGCGTTGCCGCCAGACCTGCGGGAGCGTCATCGGTGCCACGGCGAGCAGCGCGATCACCCACCGCCAGAAGACGGCCTGCACGGGCGGCACGCTGGTGTGCAGCGCCCGGGTCGCGACGAAGCTGCCGGACCAGAAGACGGTGGCGGTCAGCGCGAGCGCGAGGCCGGTGAGGGCGGCGCGGCGTACGGCCCGGGGTGCGCTCCCGGGCCGTACGCCGCCTGCGCGTTCTTCCCGTACTGATTCCAGAGCTGTCACGGCTTCCTCTCGTCGGTGCGGATGGCACCTACCGTGACAGCGCGGAACTCCTCAGGTCCATCGAATGTTTTTGACGATTCCTTTCAGCTGACCTGAAGAGTCAGAAAGGGAGTCAGCCGGTCAGCCGACGCGGGCCGCCTTGCGGGCCTCACGGGCCGCCAGCCGCTCGTCGAACTTGCGCGCCTGGTCGTCCAGGCCGCCCATGAAGAGCCCCAGCTCCTCCTGCGCCTTCAGGCCCTCCGGGCCGAGGCCGCCGATCTCCAGGACCTTCAGGAAGCGCAGCACCGGCTGGATCACGTCGTCGTGGTGGATCCGCAGGTTGTAGATCCCGCCGATCGCCATCCGGGCCGCGGCCCGCTCGAAGCCGGGCATCCCGTGTCCGGGCATCCGGAAGTTGACCACCACGTCGCGCACCGCGCACATGGTCTGGTCGGGCGCCAGCTCGAAGGCCGCACCGAGGAGGTTGCGGTAGAAGAGCATGTGGAGGTTCTCGTCCGTGGCGATCCGGGCGAGCATCCGGTCGCAGACCGGGTCGCCGGAGTGCCGCCCGGTGTTCCGGTGCGAGATGCGGGTCGCGAGCTCCTGGAAGGCCACGTACGCCACGGAGTGCAGCATGCTGTGGCTGTTGTCGGCTTCGAACCCCTCCGACATGTGCGCCATCCGGAAACGTTCCAGCTGGACCGGGTCGACGGCCCGGCTGGTGAGCAGGTAGTCCCGCATCACGATGCCGTGCCGGCCTTCCTCAGCCGTCCAGCGGTGCACCCAGGTGCCCCACGCGCCGTCCCGTCCGAAGAGGGTCGCGATCTCGTGGTGGTAGCTGGGCAGGTTGTCCTCGGTGAGGAGGTTCACGACCAGGGCGGTGCGGCCTATGTCGGTGACCTTGGACTGCTCGGGCGCCCAGGGCTCGCCGCCCATCACGCCGTCGAAGTTGCGCCCGTCGCTCCAGGGCACGTACTCGTGCGGCATCCACTCCTTGGCGATGTCCAGGTGGCGGTTGAGCTCCTTCTCGACGACTTCTTCGAGCGCGTAGAGGAGTTGAGCGTCGCTCCAGGCGGTCTGGCCGCGCTCTCCGTCATGGTGGGCGGGGGCGATGGTCACGGGGGTCTCCTGGGGACGTGGAGAATGCCTTACGGAACCGTAGGTTACGGCATCGTAGGTTAGTTCCCCGTCAAGACGGCCCGCCAGGGCAACCGGGTGAATCGGCGGAAAATGGACGCATTCAGCACGACAAAAGGCGCCGAACGGTTCGTACAAACCATTCGGCGCCTTGCAGCGTCTGGGGTGGCCCGAAGGCCGGGTGTCAGCTCTTCTTCGCCTTGCGGGACTTGTCGCCCACCATGACCAGGCCGGCGATGATCAGGAAGAGGACGATCGGCGTCGCCACGTAGAGGCCGAGCGTCTGGATCACGCTCAGGCCCGGACCCGGGTCGTCACCATCGTCGCGGGTGAGCGCGAAAGCAGGGGACGACATCAGCAGCAGCAGCGCGGTACCGGCGGTGATCGTTCCGGCGCGCAGGGCGTGGTTCTTGACCTTGTTGCTCACGCTCTTCAACGTATCGGACGCCTGAACGGCCCGCGCGTCCGGGGTGCCCAAAAGGGCCCAAGGGCGTGTGTCCAGGGCCCGGCCTCGGCGGCCCAGGGCCCGGCCTCCGCGCCCTAGGGCCTGGCCTCCGCGTCCGCCGCCGGGGCGCGGTCCGCCCGGCCGAACTCGCGCATCAGCGCCCGCAGCCGCGGCGACTCCGCGATCTCCTCCAGCGTCATCGGCCGCCCGTCCGGCGCCGCGACCGGCAGCCGCCAGTTCGGATACTCGTCCGAGGTGCCGGGGAGGTTCTGCGGCCGCCGGTCGCCCACCGCGTCCGGCAGCCACACGCCGACCATCCGTGCCGGGGTCCGCAGCAGGAAGCGGTGCAGCGCCGCGACCGCGGCCTCCTCGTCGGCCGCGGCGTCCCCGGTGGCCGCGCCCGCCGGCAGCAGCCCCAGCGCGACCAGCCACTCCAGCCAGGTGGCGACCTCGGCCGCTTCGGCGGCCCGCTCCTCCTCCAGGGAGCCGTCCAGCAGGCCGATGCGGTGCCGCAGCGCCGCGTGCTCGCCGGTCAGCCGCCCTGCCGTACTGGGCAGGTCGTGCGTGGTGACGGTCGCCAGGCAGTCCGCGCGCCAGTCCCCCGGCGGCAGCGGCGGCTGCTCCTCGGCGGTCCAGTCGCGCTCGAACCACAGGACGGACGTCCCGAGCACGCCGCGCCCCTCCAGCGCCTCGCGCACCCCGTTCTCCACCGTCCCCAGATCCTCGCCGATGACCGTGGTGCCGGCCCGCCCCGCCTCCAGCGCCAGTACGGAGAGCATCGCCTCGGCGTCGTACCGGACGTAACAGCCCTCCGTGGGCGGCCGGCCCTCCGGGATCCACCACAGCCGGAACAGGCCCATCACGTGATCGATGCGGAGCGCGCCCGCGTGCCGCAGCAGGCCGCGCAGCAGCGCGCGGAAGGGCGCGTACCCGGTCTGCGCGAGCGTGTCGGGGCGCCAGGGCGGCAGCCCCCAGTCCTGGCCGCGCGAGTTGAAGGCGTCCGGCGGCGCGCCGACGGACATGCCGGCCGCGAAGGCGTCCTGCCGGGCCCAGGTGTCGGCGCCCGACGGATGCACGCCGACGGCCAGGTCGTGGACCAGCCCGACGCGCATGCCCGCGTCGCGCGCGGTGCGCTGCGCGGCGCCGAGCTGCTCGTCGGTGAGCCAGGCGGCCCGGCGGTGGAAGTCGACGCGGTCGGCCAGGGCGCGCCGCGTCCGCTCCGTACGGGCCGAGCGCGGGTCGCGCAGCCCGTCGGGCCAGCCGCGCCAGTCCGGGCCGTGCGCCTCGGCCAGCGCGTACCAGGTGGCGTGGTCCTCCAGGTCCCGGCCCTGGACGGCGCGGAAGGCGTCGTACGCGGCCTGCCGGGCCGTGCTCAGCGGCACGGTCCGCAGCAGCTCCAGGGCTTCCTTCTTCAGCTCCCAGACCGCGTCCCGGTCGATCAGCGCGCCGTTCTTCAGGACGGCGTCCCGCAGCGCGGCGGCCTTCCCGGACAGCTCATCGGCCCGCTGCCGGGCCGCGTCGGACAGCTGCCCGAATTCGGGCACGTCCTCGATCCGCAGGTGCACGGGGTCGGGGAAGCGGCGCGAGGAGGGGCGGTACGGGGAGGGGTCGGTCGGCGGTCCCGGTACGGCCGCGTGCAGCGGGTTGAGCTGGACGAAGTCCGTGCCGAGCGTCCGCCCGGACCAGTCGGCCAGCCGGGCCAGGTCGCCGAGGTCGCCCATGCCCCAGGAGCGCCGGGAGAGCAGGGAGTAGAGCTGGACCATGAAGCCGTGGCCGCGGCCGGACGCCGGGGGCATCCGGTCGGGCGCGACGACGAGGTGGGAGTGCGCGGCGCGACCCTCGGGGGAGTAGGCGCGCAGCAGGTGCACGCCGGGCGGCAGCGGTGCCGCGCGCCCGCCGGGCACCAGGCCCCAGTCCAGCGTCCGCCCGTCCTCGGTGTCGACGCACAGCGTGGTGCCGCCGGGCAGCCCCGCCAGGTCCGGCGGGCGGCCCTCGCGGGTGACGAGGGTGGGCGGGAGGAGGGCACGGGCCGGGCCGTATTCGTACGCGTCCAGTGCGGCGCGGACGGCCTGCGGCGTGGAGGCGTCGACCCCCAGTGCGGCGAGGACGGCTACGACCGTGTCCTCGGGTACATGGACGGTGCGGCCCGGCGCGGGCTCGTAGGACGTGGTGACGCCGTGCAGCCGGGCGAGCCGCGCTCGGCCCATCAGACCTCCATGGGCTCCGTGCCGTAGCCGGCGGCGGCGGGCTCACTGGTGAGCGGCAGCCCGGCGGCGATGGGGGTCTCGCTGGTCAGCGGGGTGGTCTCGGCGAGCGGGGGCTCGCTGGTCAGGGGTGGCTCGGAGAACATGAACGAGCCGCATCCGTCCAAGCCGCAGTCCGGGTCGGAGACCCCTGCCAGCAGATCCGGCTCGGTCGGTTTGGAGAGGGCGTCGAGAAGAAGCTGAGCGGACGGAGCCACGAGGGCCTCCCGTTCGTCGAGAGTAGGACACGAGGGCCTTACCCAATCCATGCCGTCGCAGACGTATCCGGTCGCTAAACGTGCGCCACCTCACACCCTCGCTCTGACGAACGATTTCACGGTGCGAGCCGGTCACTCACGCAGGAGATACCGACTAATCGGACATCATAGCGAAACTCCTGCGGCATTTCGCGCGGACCGGCACCCCCCGCGCGTCCCGGCCGCCGCATAGGGCAAAGGGGGCACTTCGGTAACCGTCGTTGACACCTCGACCCCCGAGTGGTGGGCTCACAGCCAATGGCTGCCGCTCCGCCGACCGACCACACGGAGCAGGCCGGGCCAGTGAGGCCGCAGACCGACGGGGACGAGGAGAGGCCGTGCGATTCCGTGGCGCCGGCGCCAGGAAACGGAACGGCGCCGGGTCCGGCGCCAGGGTGGCAGGCACGACGGCACTGGCCGCCGCCGTCATAGGGGGACTCTTCGGCGGCGTACCGGCCGCCCAGGCGGCCCCCGACGAACCGGCCGTCGGCGCCCCCGACCAGGCCGCCGACGCGGGCGAAGCGCCCGCCGTCTGGCCGCGCCCGCAGTCGCTGCGGTCCCTCGGTACCGCCGTGCCGCTGGGCACCTCCGTCACCGTCGTCGCCGCCGAGGACAGCGACCCGTACGCCATGGACGCGCTGCTGAAACTGCTGCGCGGCGCCGGGGTGCGCACGGTCCACGAGGCCGAGCCCGGTGCGCCGCTGCCGTCCGACGGGCCGCTGATCCGCGTCGGCGGGCGGCAGGCGGCCGACGCGCTGCGCGCCCTGCACGCCCCGGCCCGCGGCACGGACCTGCCCTCCGGTGGCTACCGCCTCGCCACCGGCCAGGTCGCGGGCCGCGCCACGGTCGCCATGGAGGGCGCGGGACCCGACGGCCTCTTCCACGCCGTGCAGACCCTGCGGCAGCTCGTCACGCGGGGCGAGGACGGCGCGCACCGGGTGGCCTCCGTCGCCGTACGCGACTGGCCGGGCACCGCGGTCCGCGGCACCACCGAGGGGTTCTTCGGCGCCCCCTGGTCCCAGGCCGAGCGCCTCGCCCAGCTCGACTTCATGGGCCGTACGAAGCAGAACCGCTTCCTCTACGCGGCCGGCGACGACCCCTACCGCCAGGCCCGCTGGCGCGAGCCCTACCCGGCCGCGCAGCGCGCCCGCTTCCGCGAGCTGGCCGAGCGGGCCCGCGCCAACCACGTCGAGCTGGGCTGGGCCCTCTCCCCCGGCCAGTCCCTGTGCATGTCCTCCGAGGAGGACCTGCGGGCGCTCAAGCGCAAGGCCGACGCGATGTGGGCACTGGGCGTGCGCAGCTTCCAGCTCCAGTTCCAGGACGTCAGCTACAGCGAGTGGCACTGCGACGCCGACCGGGACGCCTTCGGTACGGGCCCGGAGGCGGCCGCCCGCGCCCAGGCCAAGGTCGCCGGCGCGCTCGCGGCCCACCTCGCGGAGCGCCACCCCGGCTCCGCGCCGCTGTCCGTCATGCCGACCGAGTACTACCAGGACGGCTCGACGAAGTACCGCGACGCGCTGGCGGCCGCGCTCCCGGACCGGGTGGACGTGGCCTGGACCGGCGTCGGCGTCGTCCCGCGCACCATCACCGGCGGCGAACTGGCCAAGGCCCGCGAGGTGTTCGGGCACCGCCTGATCACGATGGACAACTACCCGGTCAACGACTACGCCCAGGACCGGATCTTCCTCGGCCCGTACACCGGGCGCGAGCCCGCCGTCGCCACCGGCTCCGCCGCCCTCCTGGCCAACGCCATGGAACAGCCCACGGCCTCCCGCATCCCGCTCTTCACCGCCGCCGACTACGCCTGGAACCCGCGCGACTACCGCCCCCAGGAGTCCTGGGAGGCGGCCCTCGACGACCTCGCGGCGGACCAGGCGGGCGGCGCCGCCGTCACGGACGCGGACCGTGACCGGCTGGCCCGCACCCGCGCCGCGCTGCACGCCCTCGCCGGCAACGACGCCTCCTCCGTCCTGCACACCGGCGAATCGGGCTACCTCCGCCCCCTCATCAACCGCTTCTGGACGACCCGCGCCGCCGCGCTCGACAGCGGCGACCCGGATCATGACAAGGAGTACGCCAACGCGGCGGCCGCCCTCCGCGCCGCGTTCACCACGATGAGCGAGACGCCGGACCGGCTGACCGGCGGCCTCGCCACCGAGGTACGCCCATGGTCCGCACAGCTCGCGCGGTACGGGCGGGCCGGCGTGCAGGCGGTCGACATGCTGCGCGCCCAGGCCCGCGGCGACGGCGCGGCGGC
>NZ_JBEPFC010000179.1:0-13762 GCF_040301705.1 Streptomyces sp. NPDC000151
GGCCTCGCCGAGCGCGGCCTGCGCCCGGGTGAGCGCGGCCTCGGCGTCCAGCATGGCCTGGAGGAACGCGGTGTCGCCGGTCGCGGCCTCGGCCGCCGAGCCGGCCCGGACGGGGGACAGCAGTCCCACGTCGGCGGGCCCGGCGACGGATCCCTCGATGGGGTCAGTCGAAGGCAAGGAAGACCGTCTCCTTGTCGCCCTGGAGGTGGATGTCGAAGCGGTGCGTGCGGTGCCTGTCCGCCTCGGCCCTGGCGAGAAGAGTCTCCCGCCGCGCGGGCTCCAGACCCGACAGCAGCGTGTCGCCGGCGGGTTCGCTGAGGTAGGCGCGGGTGAAGAGGTGGTGCAGCAGGCCGCGCGCGAAGACGCAGACGGAGAGGTACGGCGCGCCGCCCGGCGGCAGCGTGCGGATCGCGTAGTGCCCGTCGGCGTCGGTGGGCACCCGGCCGAAGCCGGTGAAGTCCACGCCGTTGCGGCCGTAGTAGCCGCCGTCCACCGGGTTGCGGCGGAGCGAGCCGGGCGCTCCGGCGAGCGAGCCGTCCGGGGCCGCCTGCCAGAACTCCACCAGCGCGTCCGGGACCGGCTCGCCGGCGCCGTCGTACACGTATCCGTGCACGGTGATCGTGTCCGGGTGCCCGGCGGGGGCGATGTCGCCGCCGCCGGGGAAGGGCAGCGCGTACCCGTAGAAGGGGCCCACCGTGTGCGACGGGGTGGGGGGAAGCGTCACGTCGGTCGTCATCAGGCTCTCCTCGGACATCAGCGGCCCTCCTCGATCCAGGTGGCGGACGGACCGTCCAGGACGATGTCCCAGCGGTAGCCCAGCGAGAACTCCGGCTGCGACAGGTCGTGGTCGTAACGGGCGATCAGCCGCTGCCGGGCCGATTCGTCGGTCACCGAGCGCAGGATCGGGTCGTACGGGAACAGCGGGTCGTTCGGGAAGTACATCTGCGTCACCAGCCGCTGGGTGAACGCGTCGCCGAAGAGCGAGAAGTGGATGTGCGCCGGACGCCAGGCGTTCGTGTGGTTGCGCCAGGGGTAGGCCCCCGGCTTGATCGTGGTGAAGGAGTAGCTGCCGTCGTCGCCGGTCAGCACCCGTCCCACGCCGGTGAAGTTGGGGTCCAGCGGCGCGGGGTGGTCATCGCGCTGGTGGGCGTACCGGCCCGAGGCGTTGGCCTGCCACACCTCGACGAGCTGGCCGCGCACGGGGCGGCCGCGGCCGTCCAGCAGCCGCCCGGAGACGGTGATCCGCTCGCCGAGCGGCTCGCCGTTGTGCTGCTTGGTGAGGTCGTTGTCCAGGGCGGTGACGTCGGTGGTCCCGAAGGCGGGCCCGGACAGTTCGACGGTCTCCGGGTCGCCGTGCACCGCGACCAGCGGCTGCTTGGGGTGGCGCAGCGCGCTGGAGCGGTACGGGGCGTAGTCGCGCGGCGGGTGGTGCGCGGCGGGCGCGCCGCCGGCCCGCGCCTTGTCGTACGCGTCCTGGAGTTCGGTCACTTCACGGTCGATGTCGTGCTGGGTGAGTGCCATGGTGGGTTCCTACCTCTTCGCCGGCTCGTGCGTTGCTGCCTTGAGCGCCCGCAGCGCGGCCAGCTCCTGGGCGGTGGGCGGTGCCGTCGTGCCCACCTCGTCCGCGACCCGCAGGTCCCAGCCGGTGGCCGCGCGCACCTGGTCGACGGTGACGCCGGGGTGCAGCTCGGTGAGGACCAGCTCGGCGGTCTCCGGGTCCGGGCGCAGCACGCCGAGGTCGGTGATGACGGCGGTGGGTCCGGCGCCCGGCATGCCGAGCGCGGCGCGGTCCTTGGGCCCGGCGCCGTGCCCGAGGGTGGTGACGAAGTCCAGTGCCCGCACGAAGTTACGGGTGGAGTGGCGCAGCACCATCAGCACCTTGCCGCAGTTGGAGGCGATCTCCGGGGCGCCGCCCGCGCCGGGCAGCCGGCCCTCGGGCCTGTCCGGGCCGCGGTTGACCACGGTGGTGTTGATGTTGGCGTACCGGTCGACCTGGGCCGCGCCGAGGAAGCCGACGTCGATCCGGCCGCCCTGCAGCCAGTAGTTGAACATCTCCGGTACCGGCACCACCGCGTCGGCGGTCTCGGCCAGTTCGCCGTCCCCGATGGACAGCGGCAGCGCGGTCGGCTTCGAACCGATCGTGCCGGACTCGTAGATGAGGACCAGGTCCGGATTGACGGTGGCGCGGGCCAGGTTGGCGGCGGTGCTGGGCAGGCCGATGCCGACGAAGCAGGTCTTCGCGCCGGCCAGCGCGCGGGCCGCGTTGACCTCCATCAGCTCGTCGCGGGTGAACTCGGCCCCGGTGTCGGGCGCTTGGGACATCAGGCGTTCGCTCCTTCGGCCTCGGCCACGGGCGTCTGCGCGCCGCGCACATGCGTCTCGATCCACTGGGTGAAGGCGTCGCGGTCCCGCGCGATCGGGTCCCACGCCTGGTAGAAGGCGTTGTCGCGGACGGTGTAGCCGGTGGCGTACGAGGGGTGGGCGCCGCCGGGGACGAGTACGACCGCGTCCAGTACCCAGGTCGGCAGGACGACGCCGCCGGGGCGCGGCTCCAGGGTGTCCACGATCTCCTCGACGGTGACCAGCACCCGGCTCGCGGCGAGCGCGGCCTCCTTCTGCACGCCGGTCAGGCCCCACATCTGCACGTTGCCCGCGCGGTCGGCCTGCTGGGCGTGGATGACGGTGACGTCGGGGTTGAGCGCCGCGACGGCCGCCAGCTTCTCGCCGGTGAACGGGCAGGTGACGGTGGACACCGTGTCCGTACGGCCGGGGATGTCGCTGCCGCGGTAGCCGCGCAGCACCGCGAACGGGAGCTTGGAGGCGCCCGCGACGTAGCGGTTGGCCATGCCGGCGTGGCTGTGCTCGTCCAGCTCCAGGGGGCGCGGCCAGCCGTTCTCGACGGCGTCGCGGAAGCGGTGCAGCGAGCCGACGCCCGGGTTGCCGCCCCAGGAGAAGACCAGCTTCCTGACCAGCCCCGCGCCGATCAGCTGGTCGTAGATGACGTCCGGCGTCATCCGGGCGAGGGTCAGGTCGGTGATGCCCTGGCGGATGATCTCGTGCGCGGCCGCGAACGGGATCAGGTGGGTGAAGCCCTCCATGGCGACGGTGTCCCCGTCGTGGATGAGGTCCGCCACGGCGTCGTGGAGGCTGCGAATCTCGGCCATCGTCACTCCGCTTGTGGAAAATACTCAGTGCACTGACTAATCCTTCAGTGAGCCGTAGACTTCCAGCAAGGTTCTGATTCGTCAATGGTTCGCTGATGGTTCGCTTACAGGAGGCTCGATGGCTGCGGTCGATCTGAACACCCATCCCGGGCATCTGGCCCGCCGCCTCCAGCAGGCGCATTCGCTGCTGTGGGGCGCGATGGTGTCCGAGGAGATCACCTCGCCGCAGTTCGCCGTGCTCAACGCGCTGGTCGAGAAGCCGGACATCGATCAGCGCACGCTGAGCGAGCATGTCCACCTGGACCGCTCGACCATCGCCGACCTGGTCGCCCGGCTGGTGCGGCGCGGCCTGGTGGAGCGGGTGCGCGACCCGCACGACGGCCGCCGCAACGTACTGAAACTCTCCGACGAGGGTGCCCGCCTGCACCGCAAGCTCGTCACCCGCACCGGGCGCATGAACCGGGTCTTCCTCGCCCCGCTGGAGGAGGACGAGCAGGAGACGCTGATGCGCCTGATCGGCCGGGTCGCGGACGCGGCGGAGGAGCTGCGGGGGTAGGGCCCCGGTCCGTACGGCGGCCCCGGTCCGTACAGCGGACCCGGGCCGTGGGGGCGGCGCTCAGCCCGTGACGGGCAGGCCGCCGGCCACCGTGCGGGCCGCGGCCGTCAGGGACGCGACGAAGAGCGGTACCCGCTCGGCCGTGAAGCGCGCCGACGGGCCGCCGAAGGACAGCGTGGCGACCACCTCGCCGCCGCGCGAGCGCACCGGCACGGCCACCGACGACAGCCCCTCCTCGTGCTCGCCGTGGCTGACCGCGTACCCGGCGCGCTCCGCCTCGGCCGCCCATTCGGTCAGCGCCCGGGCATGCTTCGTGCCGTGCGGGGAGCGCCGCGCCACCCGCTCGACCAGCGCCGCCTCCGCGTCGATCAGCAGGATCTTCGACGGCCCGCCGGCCCACAGCGGCAGCTCGTCGCCGACCCGTACGACGTGCCGCAGCGCCTGCGGGCCCTCCTCCTGGGCGATGCAGATGCGGTGCACGTCGCGCCGTACGTACAGGTGCACCGTCTCCCGGTGCTCGGCGGCCAGCTCGCGCAGCGCGCGCCGGGCGGTGGCCGGCAGCCGCCAGCCCTGGTCCGCCAGCCGGACCCAGCGCAGGAAGGTCGGGCCCGCCGTGTACCGGCCGTGCTCGTCCAGCCACAGCAGGCCGTTCATGCGGAGCGTCTGGAGCAGGCGGAGCGCGGTGGTCTTGGGCAGCCCGCTGCCCGCGACGATCTCCCGGAGGGTCAGCGCGGGGCGTTCCTCGCCGAAGAGCCCCAGGATGTCGATGGCCCGCTGAACCGTCCGCATGCCGCCGCGCTCGCTCTCGCTCATGGCGACCAGTATGGATCCCGGTCCGCTGTGCGGACCAGGGGCAGGCAATCCTCCGGTTACTCGTCGGCAACCTCTTGTAGATAGTCAGCACACGTTCTATCGTCGCCGCAGCTCGGACCAAGTGGTCCGCACAGTGGACCTGCTCCCTACAGCGGTCCGCAACCGCACCGCGGACCAGACGAAGGAGTCCCCGCATGAGCGCGACCGAGCGCCCCGCATCGCCACCGCCCGTCGTCCCCGACGCCGCCCGCCCGGCGCTCAGCCGTGCCCGCTACGGGCTGCTCGCCTGCCTCTTCGTCATTACGGCGATCAACTACCTGGACCGTACGAACCTCTCGGTCGCCCTCCCGCACATCAAGGAGGAACTGCACCTCTCGGGCACCCAGCAGGGCCTGCTGCTCTCCTCCTTCGGCTGGGCGTACCTGCTGCTCCAGGTGCCGGCGGGCCGGCTCATCGACCGGGTCGGCGCCAAGCTCGCCTTCGGGTACGCGCTGGTCGGCTGGTCACTGGCGACGTTCGTGGTCGCCGCGGCCCGCAGCTTCGTCCCGCTGGTCGGCATCCGCGTCGCGCTCGGCGCCTTCGAAGCGCCCGCCTTCCCGTCGAACAACCGCCTGGTCGTGAACTGGTTCCCGGGCCGGGAGCGGGGCCGCGCCACCGCGACGTACACCTCCGGCGAGTACATCGGCCTGGCCGTCGCGGCGCCCGTCCTCTCCCTCCTCACCGTGCACTTCGGCTGGCGCTCGGTCTTCGTGATCACCGGCATCGTCGGCCTGCTCTTCTCCGTCGTCTGGTTCGCCAAGGTCTACGACCGTCCCGAGCACAGCCCCAAGGTGAGTGCGGCGGAGCTGGCGCACATCCGGCAGCCCGACGAACTGGAGTCCGCCGAGGAGATCGCGGCGGCCAAGGAGCAGGCGGCCGTCCTGGACACCAGCGTCTGGGCCGACCTGCGGGTGCTGCTGAGCAACCGGCGGCTGTGGGGCATGTACATCGGCCAGTTCGCCAGCGCCTCGGTCCTCTTCTTCTTCCTCACCTGGTTCCCCAGCTACCTGGTGGAGGAGAAGCACATGGGCATCATCAAGGCCGGCTTCTGGGCCTCGGCGCCGTACCTGGCCGCGCTGGTGGGCACGATGGCCGGCGGCGCCTGGTCGGACCGGATGCTCAACTCGGGCCGCTTCTCCCGAACATTCGCCCGCAAGGCGCCGGTAATGATCGGTTTCGTACTCGCCTCGGTCATCGTCTGTGCGAACTTCACCAACTCCGTACCGCTGGTGATCACGTTCATGTCCGTCGCGTTCTTCGCGCAGGGCCTGATGCAGAACAGCTGGGCGCTGTTCTCCGACGCGGTGCCGCGCCGGCTGACCGGCACCGGCGGCGGCGTCTTCAGCTTCGCCGCGAACGCCGGCGGCGTGCTGACTCCGCTGGTCATCGGCGTGATCGTGGACCGGACCGGCTCCTTCGCCTGGGCGCTCGGCTACATCGCGATCGTCGTCCTGGCCGGCCTGCTGGCGTACGCCCTGCTCATCGACAAGGTGGAACGGGTCGAGGGCTGACCGTGCCGGGGCCCTGCCGGGGCCCCGCCCGGTGTCCCTCTCCGGGCCCTTGTCATGCCCCCCGTTTCTGTCAGCTTTCCGGCTCGTTGGGTGAAAGAGCGGGGCCGGATCGTGGCCGCCAACGCCGCCCGCCCCGGTCGCGCGAGCGACACGGCAACTGACAGGCAACGGAAAGAGCCATAGTGCTTCAGGTACCCATCGAAGATGTGGAGATCGCCCCGGGACACGTCTTTGAGTGGTCGGTGGTGGTCGCGAGAATGCACGGCTCCGCCGAATCCGACCCGCCGCACGAGACCACCACGTACAACCAGGCGAAACATTTCGCGGTCGCCCAGGACGCGCGCAGCACGAATGATTCCGTATCCGCCTATGTGGCCGGGACGTTCGAGATTTCCGGGCCGCTGGACCGCGGTGCGCTGGAATCCGCGCTGCTGCATTTCGTGCGCCGCCATGAGGTGTTGCGCTGCACATTCCAGCAGCTCGCCGGCGATCTGTCCTGCGACGCGCTGGCGCCGGAGGACATCGAACTCAAAACGGTCGACGTGGGGCCCGTCGACTCCGCCGACGGAATCCGCGCGTATCTGCACGAGTTCTTCCAGCGGGTCGACACGCTCTCCTGGCCGCTGATCATCATGGGCGCGGTGGCCAGGGACGACTCCACCACGGTGTACTTCGCCTGCGACCACCTCGTCACCGACGGCCTGTCGACGCCGATCGCGGTGCACGACATCGCCAGCGCCTATGCGGCGTACGCCCGCGGCGAGGAGCCCGACTTCTCCGAGGTGGGCAGCTATGTCGACTTCAGCCGCGACCAGCGCAACCGCAATGGGTCCATGGTCGCCGAGGACAGCCGGCTGGACCACTGGAAGGGGTTCATGGAGCGGGGCGGGAACTTCTTCCCGCCGTTCCCGCTCGACCTCGGCGTCGAGCCGGGCCGCCTGTATCCCACGGTCAACGAAACGGAAACGCTTCTGCCGGCGGACGGGGCCGCGGCGCTGGACGACCAGTGCAGGGCGGCGGGCGGACGGCTGTTCATGGGGCTGCTGGCCGCGGTCGGGGTGTCCCTCCGGAAAGAGGGCGGGCCGTCGGTCTACCGGGGCCTGATGCCGGTCAACGAACGCGGTCGGGGTGCCTATGCGCACACCATGGGCTGGTTCATCAATACGATGCCGATCGAATTTCCGGTGCCGGAGGGTGCGGAGTTCGCGGACGTGATGACCGGCGTACAGAGCGCCTTCGCCGAAATGCAGCGCCATGGCGACGTACCGTTCGTGCAGGCGTGGCGACTGCTCGCGCCGCGCGAGTACACCGCGCTCCGCTACTGGCCGTATGCCGTCAATTTCTTCTCGTACCTGGATTTCCGCAAGGCACCGGGCGCCGAGCACCACGCCGCACGCAACGCCCAAAAGCACCTGTGGGCCTCGCGCAGCAACGGCATCTGTTTCTGGTTCCACCGCAACGACGCCGGCCTCCACATGAACTCCATCTACGTCGACACCCCCCAGGCCCGCACCACAAAATCCACCCTCGGCGACACCCTCCAACAAACCCTGAAAAACATGGCAGAAGCAGGAACGTTCTGACGGGAACGCCCAGACGCCTGGAACGTTGTGATGGCAAGGGGAGCCGCGAGCAGGAACGTTCCTGGCGAGGTACAGGGGGCCTCGCCACGCCGCCCGCTCTCTGGTCCGCTCAGCGGACCAGGCGGCCCGTTCCGTGGTCCGCCCTCGCTAATCTGGTCCCATGACCCTGACACCGGAACTCCCCGCCGCCACCGCCGGCGACTGGTGGGTCACCACCGACCAGTCGCTGGCCCTCGCCGAGCAGCACAGCGCCGCCGCGCGTACCGCTCCCGACCTGCTGGCCACCCTCGCCGAGATCGGCCGGGTGCGGGCCGCCGCCGATTCCGCGCTCGGCGCCGCCGTGCGCGCGCTGCTGTCCTCCGGGCACGACTGGGACGAGATCGCCGCCGCGCTCGGGCTGCCCGACGCGGCCGCCGCCCGCCGGGACACCGCGGACGCCCTGGCCCACGCCGACCGCGCACTGGACCGCCGCCTCGGCCACCACGGCTCGTGAGGTTTGAACGTTTGGCCGTGACCGTTCACTTGTGTGAGTGAAAGATGCTCAGTCGCCTCGAAGGGGCGTATGGGCAGGGCGGTGCGATGCCTGCCAGGGCATTGGTGCGTGTGGTGCGCAGGTAGAGCGGTTGCCGGTGGCCGGTTCACCGTGAAGCCGTTTGCTGCTGTGTTGCCCGGTCCGTCCGGTGTCGCTTGGGTTGGCCGTGCCCGTTGATCCGGGAATTCGACCGACCGAGACAAGGACGTGTTCATGCGCAGCAGCGTGCGCTGTACGGCAGCATTAGTCGGTATGTCCGCCGGGGCTCTGCTCCTGGCCCCGCCCGCTCATGCCGACCCGGCTGTCCTTACCTGTACGGGCAGCCAGTCCGCCGTCTACAGCCCTCCTATGACCCTGACGCCGCGGCCCACCCGTGCCCGGGTAGTGGAGGACTACCGCAATTGCACCTCCTCGCTGAACGGCATCACTCGTGGTCGGGGCGCGGCATCGTTTGAAGAAGAGGTCAGCTGCCTGCTGACCGTGCAGCCGGGCCGTACCGACGTGATCGAGTACAGGTGGGATACCGGTCAGGCCAGTACCGTCAGGTTCACCAATACCACCGTCGCGCGCGTGGGCGGCACCACCACGGTCACCTCAACGGGGCAGGTCAGCAGTGGCCCAGGGGAAGGTAGCACTGCCATTCGTGAAGTGGCCCTGCCCTCGCTGGATCTGGTCGCGTGCGCCGGAGAGGGAGTGAGTTCGCAGGAGGGCGTCACCACCCTGACGTTCGTGCTCTGACCCGCTTACGGGTCCCCAGCCCGCTGACTGGCGATTCAGTCGGCGGGCTCATTGACATGTCCGTCGCCCACTCCAAATACTGAATCACGATTCAGTAAGGCGTCGCCGTCGCCGTGCCGTGCGGCCGGTGCGTCCGGAGAGGGAGAGCCCATGTCAGAGCTGCCCACCGAGCTGGTCCCGCTGAGCCCCGAGCAGCGGGACATCGTCGACCTCACCCGTGCGTTCGCGCGCGACGAGATCCGGCCGCGGGCCCGCGACGTGGACGAGGCCGACATCAAGACCCCCTGGGACCTGTGGCGCAAGGCCGCCGAGGTGGGCATCACCGGCTTCATGCTCCCGGCCGAGTACGGGGGCGGCGGCTTCACCGACGTCTTCACGCAGGCGCTCGTGCAGGAGGAGCTGTGCGCGGGCGACCTCGGCATCGGCAACCTGCTCTGCTCCAACGGCTTCTTCGCCGACCCGGTACTGGAGCTCGGCACCAAGGAGCAGCAACGGACCTGGCTCACCCCGCTCACCGGCCCCGACACGCCCATGACCGCCCTGGCCACCACCGAGCCCGGCGCCGGCTCCGACGCCGCCTCGATCACCACCACCGCGCTCCGCACCGCAGGCGGCTACCGGATCAACGGCCAGAAGGCGTGGATCTCCAACGCCGGCGAGGCCGACCAGTACGTCGTCTTCGCCAAGACCGACCCCGCGCTGCGCGCCCGCGGCGTCACCGCGTTCCTGCTGCACAAGGACACCGAAGGCGTCGAATTCGGCGCGCCCATGCGCAAGATGGGGCAGCGCGCGATCGTCTGCCGCGAGATCTTCTTCCGCGACGCGTTCGTACCGGAGGAGAACCGGCTCGGCGACGAGGGCCAGGGCTTCCACGGCCTCATGCGCACGTTCGACATCTCGCGCGCGGTCCTCGGCGCGGCGGCGACCGGCATCGCGCGCGCCGCCTACGAGTACGCCCGCGACTACGCCACCACCCGGCAGCAGTTCGGCAAGCCCATCATCGAGCACCAGGCCGTCGCTTTCCGCCTCGCGGACATGCGGACCCGGGTCGAGCAGGCCCGGCTGATGACCTGGCGGGCGGCCAAGCGGCTGGACGCCGGGCTGGACGCGACCACCGAGGCCGCGATGGCCAAGCTCACCGCCTCGGAGACCGCCGCGTACTGCACGTGGGCCGCGGTCCAGACGCTCGGCGGCTGGGGCTACTCGCGCGAGTACCCGGTCGAGCAGTGGATGCGTGACGCCAAGCTGGAGGAGATCGAGGAAGGCACCTCGGACATCATGCGGCTCGTCATCGCGCGGGGGATGTGATGACTGTGGACATGACCGGTGGCCAGGCCCTCGTACGGGCACTGGCCGCGCACGGCGTCACGCGGGCCTTCGGCATCCCCGGCACCCACAACCTGGAGATCTACCGCCACCTCGACGCGTACGGCATCGCCGACCTGAACCCCCGCCACGAGCAGGGCGCGGGCTACGCCGCCGACGCGTACGCCCGGGTCACCGGCCGCCCCGGCGTCGCGCTGACGACCACCGGCCCGGCCCTCCTCAACATCGCGGCCGCCGTCGGCCAGGCGCACTCCGACAGCGTCCCGCTGCTCGTCGTCTCGCCCGGGATGCCGCTGCGCCACCCGCGGCAGTCCACCGGGCTGCTGCACGAGATGCGCAGCCAGACGGACGCGCTGCGGGCGGTGGCGGCGTTCAGCCACCGGGTGTCGACGGTCGAGGAGATCGGCGCGGCGGTCGCCCGTGCGTTCACGCTCTTCCGTACGGGGCGGCCCCGCCCGGCGCACATCGAGGTGCCGCTCGACGTGCTCACGGAGGTGGCGGCACCCGGGCCGGTGCGGCCCGCGCCGCCCGCGGTACCGGCCACCGCGGACCCGGAGGCGCTGGCCGCCGCGGCCGGAGCACTGCGGGGCGCCCGCCGACCGGCCCTCGTGCTGGGCGGCGGTGCGCGATCGGCTGCCCCCGAACTCCGGCAACTGGCCGAGGAGTTGGGCGCCCCCGTGGTGACCACCGCCAACGGCAAGGGAACCTTCCCCGAGACGCACCCCCTCTCGCTCGGCGTCTCGCTGCACAGCCCCGCCGTCCAGCGGTGGCTGGCGGCCGACTGCGACGCGGTCCTCGCCGTCGGCACGGAACTCGCCGAGTCCGACGTATGGACCACAGAACCACTCACCCTCCGGGGCCCGTTGATCCGGGCCGACATCGACCCGGCGCAGATGTACGCGGGGCTCCCGGCGGACATCGCGCTGGTGGGGGAGGCGCGGGAGACGGTGCGGGCGCTGCTCAAGGAGGCGGGGGAGGAGCGGGGCAGGGCCGCGGCGGAACGCACCGTCGCGACCCTTCGTACCGAGCGGGACGCGGAGACGGCGGAGCGGGACGCGCGGTGGCTGCCGTACCTCCGGGTGATCCGCGAGGTACTGGCCCCGGACGCCGTCCTCGCCTCCGACAGCGCGCAGTGCTGCTACTACGGCGCGATCCCGCACCTTCCCCTCGGCCCCGAGGGCCGCTATCTGCATCCGACCGGCTTCGGCACCCTCGGGTACGCACTGCCCGCCGCCGTCGGCGCCAAGGTCGTGGACCCGGACCGGCAGGTCGTCGCGCTGAGCGGCGACGGCGGGCTGCAGTTCTCCGTACAGGAGCTGGCCACCGCCGTACAGCTTCAACTTCCCCTCCCCATCGTCGTGTTCGACAACGGCGGGTACGGCGAGATCCGCGACGAGATGGTGGCGCGGGGCGACCGCCCGGTCGCCGTCGACCTGCCGCCGCCCGGCGTGCCGCCCGTCGACCTGCCCGCGCTGGCCCGCGCGTACGGGGGGCACGGCGTACGCGCCGAGACCGCCCCGGCGCTCGCCGACGCGCTCCGCCGGGCGCTCCGTACGCCCGGCCCCACCGTCATCACCGTCCCCGAGGAGCCCGCCCGATGAGCAGCACAGCCGTACCCTCCGCACCGTCCCCCGCCCCGCTCGTCTCCCTCACCTGGACCGATCACGAGACCGGTCACCAGGGCCATCTGGTCATCGACCGCCTGGTGCGCGGCGTCTCCAGCGGCGGGCTGCGGATGCGGGCCGGCTGCACCCTCGACGAGGTGACCGGTCTCGCCCGCGGCATGACGATGAAGGAAGCGCTGCACTACAACCCCGAGGGCCGTTACATCCCGCTCGGCGGCGCCAAGGGCGGCATCGACTGCGACCCGCGCGCGCCGGAGGCGTACGGCGTACTCGTGCGCTATCTGCGCGCCATGCGTCCGTACATCGAGCACTTCTGGACGACCGGCGAGGATCTCGGGCTCACCCAGGACCTGGTGGACAAGGCGGCCGCCGAAGCCGGGCTGGTCTCCTCCATCCAGGCGGTCTACCCGCTGCTGGACGACGAGACCGCCGCCCGGCAGCGGCTCGCCGACGCCTTCCGGATCGACGTGGACGGCATCGGCCTGGACGAACTGGTGGGCGGCTGCGGCGTCGCGGAGGCCGCGCTCGCCGCGCTGGACCGCGCGGGCGTTCCGTACGCCGGTACCCGGGTCGCCGTGCAGGGGCTGGGCACCATGGGCGGCGCGACCGCGCGTTTCCTGGACCGCGCCGGGCTGCGCGTCGTCGCGGTCGCCGACGTCAAGGGGACCATGGCCAATCCGGACGGGCTGGACGTCGAGGCGCTGCTCGCGGCGCGCGACCCGCACGGCACGGTGGACCGTGCGGCGCTGCGCCCCGCCGACCGTGAACTGCCGGGTGAGGCCTGGTTGTCGGCAGAGGCGGAGATCCTCGTACCGGCGGCCGTCTCGTACGCCATCGACGCCGGGAACCAAGGGGACATCACCGCGCGTTGGGTGGTCGAGGCGGCGAACATGCCGGTACGGGAGGAGGCTGAAGCGCTGCTCACCGCCCGCGGGGTGACGGTCCTGCCCGACGTGGTGGTCAACTCCGGGACGAACGCCTGGTGGTGGTGGACGCTCTTCGGGGACATCGGCGCCGACGCGGACGAGGCGTTCGCGTATACGCGGCGCTCGATGCGGGCCCTGATCGACCAGATGCTGGCGCGCGCCGAGGCTGTTGGCTGCACGCCGCGCGCCGCCGCGCACGGCATCGTGGCGAACCGGCTGCCGGTGATCGCGGAGCGGTTCGGGTGGTACCGATGACGCCCGAGCAGGCCCCATTGGCCGCGCTCTTCGACCCCCGCTCCGTGGCCGTCGTCGGTGCCTCGGCCAACCCCGAGAAGTGGGGGTACTGGCTCGCGTCCGGGGCGCTCGCCGGGCGCGGGCGCCGTGCGGTGCACCTGGTCAACCGGCGCGGCGGCGCGCTGGACGGCGTGCCCTTCCTGCCGGACCTCGGCGCCCTGCCGAGCGCGCCGGAGCAGGTGGTGGTGGCGGTACCGCCGCCCCAGGTGCGGGCGGTCGTCGCCGAGGGGCTGGCGGCCGGTGCCCGCTGCTTCACCGTCATCACCTCCGGCGGCACGGACGCCGCGGCGGAACGGGCGCTGGCGTCCGAGGTGACCGCGCGCGGCGCGCGGCTGCTCGGCCCGAACTGTATGGGCGTAGTCGACACCACCAGCGACCTCCGTCTGAGCTGGGGCGACTTCCCGGCCGGGCAGGTCGGTCTGGTCTCCCAGAGCGGCAATCTCGCGCTGGAGATCGGCCGCCTGCTGGCCCGTGCCGGGCAGGGCTTCTCACGCTTCGTCTCCCTCGGCAACCAGCGGGACATCGACGCCACGGATGCCCTGGAAGCGCTCGTACGGCACGAGCCGACGCGGGTCATCGCCGCGTACGTGGAGGACTTCCGCGACGGGCGGCGGCTGGCCCGCGCGCTGGCCGCGGCGCACGCGGCCGGCAAACC
>NZ_JBEPFC010000180.1:0-13587 GCF_040301705.1 Streptomyces sp. NPDC000151
CCGCAGCCGCCCGCGCGGCACGCGGGCCCGCCGACCGTGGGACCCGAGTACTTGGACGTACCGCGCGAGGAGCCGGGCGCGCTGCCGGAGGCGGCCCCGGGGCCGCTCCCCGAGGAAGGCGCTCAGCAGGCCGGCCCGCTGCCGCTGCCGGAACCGCAGCCCGAGCCGGCGCAGCCGGGTGGCGCGGCCATTCCGGCGCAGATGCCGGCTTGGGGGGCGGCGCCGGTGGGCGGTACGCAGGCCGGTACGGAGGCCGGTACGGCTGAGGTCGCTGCGGCGGCCGACATGTCTGTGACTGCTGAGGCGGTCGAGGCGCCGACCGGCGCGGAGCAGTCCGAAGCGGCGGTGGCGCAAGCCCCGGTGGCGCAGCCCGAGAGCGGGCCGCAGTTCGCGGAGGCGGCGGAGCAGGCACCGGCGGATGCCGCGGTGCCGGGCGAGCAGGAGCCCGTCGAGCACGGCGTCGCGGCACCGCTCGCCGAGACGGACGCCGCGGGGCACGACGCGCCGGGCCAGGCCGAGGCCGTACCGGACGAGACGCCCGCGGCGCCGGTGCCGGCCGCGGAGGCCGCTGCCGAGGCGGACGCCGACACCGATGCCGACACCGACGCCGACGCCGATGCCGACGCCGACGTACAGCAGAACACCACCGAGGGCGAGCAGGGCCCCGTCGAGGCCGCGCCTGCCGGTGCGGAGCAGCTCGCCGCGGAGCCCGCAGCAGAGGAACACGTGCACAACGAAGAGCAGGCCGTGACCGAGCCCCAGGCGCCCGTCGCCGAGGCACAGCCGGTCCAGGCCGCCGCGCCCGCCGAGGCGCAGGACGCCGCCGAGCTGCTGCAGCTGGGTGACGAGGTTCCGGAGGGCGCGACGAGCGCGGAGGGCACGGAAGGTGCCGAGGACGCGGAGGGCGCCGATGGTGCTTCTGCGGCTGACGAGTCGGTCGAGCCCGTCGAGCCTGTCGAGTCCGTTGAGGACGCTCCTGTAGCTGCCGAGTCCGTCGCGTCCGTCGAATCCGCCGAGCCTTCTGAGGCGACGGTGCCGCGGGCTCGGGCGTCGCGGTCGGCGGCCAAGGCGAAGGCCGCCAAGGCCGCGATCAACGCGGCCTTCGCGGAGGACACCGTCCCGGAGGTCACTCCGGAGGCCGCGGTCGAGACTGCCCCGGAGGCAGCCGTTGTGGCCGCCCCGGAGGCCGAGGTGGCGGCGCAGCCCGAGGAAGCGCCCGTCGCGGAGGCGGCTCCCACGGAGGCCGAGCCCGTCGCGGACGCGGCCCCCGAGACCGCCGAGCCCGAGACCGCTGAGCCCGAGGCGGAAGCGGTGCCCGAGGCCGTCGTCGAGGAGGCCGCTCCCACGGGCGAGACGGAGGAGACCACGCCGGTCCCCGACGTCCCCGAGGCCGAGGCCGACACCGCCCCCGCGGAGCCGACCGAGGCCGCCCCGGCGGAGGAGCCCGAAGCCGAGGCCGTTCCTGAGGCCGAGCCCGCCCCGGTACCGGAGACCGAGTCGGCCCCGGCCCCCGAGGCCGAGCCCGTCCCTGAGGCCGAGTCCACTCCGGTCCTGGAGACCGTCCCCGAAGCCGAGCAGGCCCCGGCCCCCGAGGCCGAAGCGCCCGCCACCGAAGCCGAGCCCGAGGCCGAGCCCGAGGCGGAGCCCGTCCCGGCCCTCGAAGCGGAGCCCGAGCCCCAGCCCCAGCCCGAGGCCGAAGAGCCCGCCCCCGAAGCCGAAGCGGAAGCCGCAGCCGACCCCGAGGCCGAGCCCGAGGCCGCCCCCCGTCCCGCCGACCCCGCTGCCGGTTACGGGGACGAGGAGCGGGCCGCCGTGCACCGTGTGATGCGGGAGCGGCGGGACATCCGTAACGGCTTCCGGAGCGACCCGATCCCGAACGACGTGCTGCTGCGCGTCCTGGAGGCGGCGCACACCGCGCCCAGCGTCGGGCACTCCCAGCCCTGGGACTTCGTCGTCATCCGCTCCGCCGAGACGCGCGAGCGGATGCACGAGCTGGCGATGCAGCAGCGCGACGCGTACGCGCAGTCGCTGCCCAAGGCGCGCGCCAAGCAGTTCCGCGAGCTGAAGATCGAGGCGATCCTCGACACCCCGGTCAACATCGTCGTCACGGCCGACCCCACCCGGGGCGGCCGCCACACCCTCGGCCGGTACACCCAGCCGCAGATGGCCCCGTACAGCTCCGCGCTGGCCGTCGAGAACCTCTGGCTCGCCGCCCGCGCCGAGGGCCTCGGCGTCGGCTGGGTCAGCTTCTTCGACGAGCGCGAGATGGTCCGCGAGCTGGGCCTGCCCGAGCACCTGGAGGTCGTCGCGTACCTCTGCGTGGGGTACGTCGACGAGTTCCCCGAAGAGCCCGAGCTGATGCAGGCCGGGTGGTCCAAGCGCCGCCCGCTGTCCTGGGTCGTGCACGAGGAGACGTACGGGCGGCGCGCGCTGCCCGGTGCCGAGCCGCACGACCTGCTCCAGGAGACCCTGCAGGGCATCCGCCCGCTGGACGCCAAGGCGCTCGGCGACGCGTGGGAGCGGCAGAAGCGGATGACCAAGCCGGCCGGCGCGCTCGGCATGCTGGAGATCATCTCGGCGCAGCTGTGCGGCCTGTCGCGGAAGTGCCCGCCGCCCGTCCCGGAGCCCGCCGCGGTGGCGATCTTCGCGGGCGACCACGGCGTGCACGCCCAGGGCGTCACCCCCTGGCCCCAGGAGGTCACCGGCCAGATGGTCGCGAACTTCCTCGGCGGCGGCGCGGTCTGCAACGCCTTCGCGAACCAGGTCGGCGCCGAGGTCTGCGTCGTGGACGTCGGCGTGAAGTCCGAGCTGCCGGCCACGCCCGGGCTGCTGCCGCGCAAGGTGCGCCCCGGTACGGACGACATGACCGCCGGGCCCGCGATGTCCCGTGACGAGGTGCTCAAGGCGATCGAGGTCGGCATCGAGACCGCCCGCGACCTGGTGTCGGCCGGGAACAAGGCGCTGCTCACGGGCGAGATGGGGATCGCGAACACCACCGCTTCGGCGGCGCTGATCTCCGTGTACACCGGTACCGACCCCGCCGAGGTCACCGGCCGCGGCACGGGCATCAACGACGAGACGCACGCCCGCAAGGTCGACGTCGTCCGCCGCGCCCTGGAACTGCACCAGCCGGACCCGTCCGACCCGATCGGCGTGCTGGCGGCCGTCGGCGGCCTGGAGCACGCCGCGCTGGTCGGCCTGATCCTCGGCGGCGCGTCGCTGCGTACGCCGGTGATCCTGGACGGCGTGAGCGCCGGCGCGGCGGCGCTGGTGGCGCGGGCCGTCGCGCCCGAGGCGCTGGCCGCCTGCATCGCGGGCCACCGCAGCGCCGAGCCCGGCCATGTCGCGGCGCTGACCAAGCTGGGCCTGCGCCCGCTGGTCGACCTCGACCTGCGCCTCGGCGAGGGCACCGGCGCGCTGCTCGCGCTGCCGATCGTGCAGAGCGCGGCGCGCGCGATGCACGAGGTGGCGACGTTCGACGCCGCCGGAGTCACCGAGAAGGGCTGACCGCCCATGGGGGACGCTCCGCAGCGCCGGACCGCCCCCGCACCGGCGACGCCGTGCCACCCCTTCGGCATGGCCTGGCCGCCACGTGCCCGCGACTCCCGGCATGCCCGGCACGCCCGGGGCGCTCGGGGCGCGAGTAACCCGGTCGCCCTGGGCGCCACGCGCACCGGACATCCCGTCCGTCCCGGTCATCCCGACCGTCCCGACGTCTCGGTCATTCCGGACGCCGTGGGCGTGACGTGCCCCCGAGAACCGGGAGCATCCCGGCGTCCGGCCGCATCGGCGCCGCCCGCGCATGACCCCAGGCCCGCGGCCAAATAGGCTGTGGGCCGGGACGCGTGGCCGCCGCACCGGCCGCACCACCATCCTCACGCCGCTCCAGCGCCGAAGCGGCCCCGCATCACCCGCACAAGGAGCCGTACCGCCATGGCCGTTCCCTCCGAGCACGCCGCCTATCCCGTCGGCCTGCGCCTGACCGGCCGCCGGGTCGTGGTGCTGGGCGGCGGCCAGGTCGCCCAGCGCCGGCTGCCCGCGCTGATCGCCGCCGGCGCCGACATCCTGCTCATCTCGCCGTCCGCCACCCCCTCCGTCGAGGCCATGGCGGACGCCGGCGAGCTGACCTGGGAGCGGCGCGGGTACCGGCCGGGCGACCTCGCGGACGCCTGGTACGCGCTGATCTCCACCGACGACGACGCGGCCAACGCCGCCGCCTCCCAGGAGGCCGAGGAGCACCGCGTCTGGGCCGTACGGTCCGACGACGCCGAGGCGGCCACCGCCTGGACGCCGGCCACCGGCCGCAGCGAGGGCGTCACCGTGGCCGTCCTCAACACCGACGCCGCGGGCCGCGACCCGCGCCGCGCCGCCGCCGTCCGCGACGCCATCGTCGAGGGCCTGCGGGACGGCACGATCGCAGCGCCGCACCATCGCCGCCGTACTCCCGGCGTCGCGCTGGTCGGCGGCGGCCCCGGCGACCCCGACCTGATCACGGTGCGCGGCCGCCGGCTGCTCGCCGAGGCCGACGTGGTGATCGCCGACCGGCTCGGCCCGCGCGACCTGCTGGACGAGCTGCCGCCGCACGTCGAGGTCATCGACGCGGCGAAGATCCCGTACGGCCGGTACATGGCCCAGGAGGCCATCAACCAGGCGCTCATCGACCACGCCCAGGCCGGCAAGGCCGTGGTCCGCCTCAAGGGCGGCGACCCGTTCGTCTTCGGGCGCGGCATGGAGGAGGCCGAGGCGCTGGCCGAGGCCGGCATCACCTGTACGGTCGTGCCGGGCATCTCCAGCTCCATCAGCGTGCCCGGCGCGGTCGGCGTGCCCGTCACGCACCGCGGAGTGGCCCATGAGTTCACCGTGGTCAGCGGCCATGTCGCGCCCGACGACGCGCGCTCGCTGGTCGACTGGGCGGCGCTGGCCAAGCTGCGCGGCACGCTGGTGATCCTGATGGGCGTGGACAAGATCGCCTCCATCGCCGCGACGCTGACGCGGCACGGGCGCGCCGCCGACACCCCGGTCGCCGTGATCCAGGAGGGCACGATGGCCACCCAGCGCCGCGTCGACGCCACGCTGGAGACCGTCGGGGCGCGGGTCAAGGAGGAGGACGTCCGGCCGCCCGCCGTCATCGTCATCGGCGACGTGGTGAACGCCGCGAAGACCTTCGCTCCCTGACGCCCGCCGAAGCGAACGCCGAGGCCGAAGCGGACGCCGAAGCCGAAGCCCAAGCGGACGCCGAGGCCGAAGCGACGCGAGGGCCTTCGCCCCGTGAAGCCGAAGTGACGGTTCTCCACCTGGCCCCCCTTTAACTGGGGTTATACATGAGGTGCGGGCGCGGGCAGCGGTTGTCCACAGGGGCAGCCCGCCGCCGGTTGCCCAGAGGGCAGCCCTCGCAGCCCGCCCTCGCTTGCCCGCAAGGCAGCCCGCCTTAGTGCGGCAGCCGTTCCGGCGGCTGCCTGTAACCGCTGGTAACAAATGCGGTCCCCGGCATGGGAACCGCGACGACGACAAGGCACGATCGACCCGTGGCAGACATCATCACCGTCGACGACCCCGACGACCCCCGGTTGCGCGACTACACCGGCCTCACCGACGTCGAGCTGCGGCGGCGCCGCGAACCGGCCGAGGGCCTGTTCATCGCCGAGGGCGAGAAGGTGATCCGGCGCGCCAAGCACGCCGGGTACGAGATGCGGTCCATGCTGCTCTCGGCCAAGTGGGTCGACGTCATGCGGGACGTGATCGACGAGGTGCCGGCGCCGGTGTACGCGGTGGACCCCAAGCTGGCCGAACAGGTGACCGGCTACCACGTACACCGGGGCGCGCTCGCCTCCATGCAGCGCAAGCCGCTCCCCGAGGCGAGCGACCTGCTCGCCTCCGCGCGCCGCGTCGTCGTCATGGAAGCCGTCAACGACCACACCAACATCGGCGCGATCTTCCGCAGCGCGGCGGCACTCGGCATGGACGCCGTACTGCTGTCACCGGACTGCGCCGACCCGCTCTACCGGCGGTCGGTGAAGGTGTCCATGGGGGCGGTGTTCTCCGTGCCGTACGCGCGCCTGGAGCAGTGGCCGCGGAGCCTGGAGACCGTACGGGAGGCGGGCTTCAAGCTGCTCGCGCTCACGCCCGACGAGAAGGCCACCGCGATCGACGAGGCCGCGCCGCACAGCCTGGAGCGGGCCGCGCTGATGCTCGGGGCCGAGGGCGACGGGCTGTCCCGGCAGGCCCTGGTCGCGGCGGACGAATGGGTCCGCATCCCGATGGCGCACGGCGTCGACTCGCTGAACGTCGGCGCGGCCGCGGCGGTCGCCTTCTACGCGGTGGCGACGGGGCGGCCGGACACCACCTGAGCCCGGTCGGTCCGGTTACTACGGGTGGGGGCGGCCCTCAGGGCCCGTCCGACGTACCCGGTGCGTGAGCGCCCGACGGGTGTGTGCCCGACGGGTGTGTTCCCGGTGTGTGAGCGCTCTATGGGTGCGTACGCGGTGTGTGAGCGCCCGGCGAGGGCGTGCCCGACGCGTGCGCGCCCTGGCTGTGTGCCGAGCCCCAGCCCGAGCCCGAGCCCGAGCCCGAGCCCAGTACGCCCAGGCCGCGAGTCGGGCCCTGGCAGCCCTGGGCCGCCGCGATGCCCAGCGCCACGAGCAGCGTCACCGTGACGAACACGATGAGCCGCTGGCGCAGCAGCCTGCGGTCCGGGCCCGCCGGGCGGCGGCCGCCCGAGGTCGTCCTGGCCGGACGTGAACCGTTTCGCCCCGCCGACCGCGCGCCGGGCACCCGGCCCGATGCCCGGCCGCCGGACCGTCCGTTGGAGTGCTGACCCGAGTTCGGACCCGAGTGCGGGCCCGAGGACCGGCCGTTCGATCCGGGGGCCGCTGACCTGCCGTTGGAGCCGGGGGAGGCCGAGCGTCCGTTGGAGCCCGCGGGGGCCGACCGGCCGTTCGAGCCGGGGGAAGCGGACCGCCCGTTGGAGCCGGCGGGCGGCGCCGTCCGGCCGTTGGAGCCGGGGGAGGCCGACCGTCCGTTGGAGCCCGCGGGTGCCGAGCGGCCGTTGGAGCCCGCCGCCGGCCGTCCGCCGTTCGCGCTCGGCGCCGGGGGCCAGCTGTCGTGCGTGCCCGCCGCCGACCGGGAACCGGCCGGACGGGAGACCGAGGGGCGCGAGGAGGACTGCGGGCGCGGCGTGCCCGTGCCGTGGCCCGGCGTGTGCCGCTCGTCCGCGCGCTGGCGTACGAAGTCCTCAGCGCGGCGCCCGCCGGGCCGCTCGGGCCCGCCCCGCTCCGTACGGAGCAGCGTCTCGCCGGGCAGCCCGTCCACCGGCCCGTCGGACAGCCCGTGCGCCTCCCGCGCGGCGATCTCCTTCAGCCGCAGCGACAGCGTCAGGGTGCTCGGCCGCTCGGCCGGGTCCTTGGCCAGGCAGCCCGCCACCAGCGGCGCCAGCGCCTCCGGCACCCCGGCCAGCTGCGCCTCCTCGTGCACCACGCGGTAGAGCATGACCTCGGAACTGCCGTGTCCGAAGGGCGAGTCCGCGGTACAGGCGTACGCCAGCGTGGCCCCGAGCGCGAAGATGTCCGTGGCGGGCGTGACCGCCGCGCCGCGCACCTGCTCGGGCGCGAGGAAGCCGGGCGAGCCGACGGCGGTGCCGACGTGCGTGAGCGTGCTCGCGCCGGTCGCCCAGGCGATGCCGAAGTCGATGATCCGGGGGCCCTTGGGGGACAGCAGGATGTTCGACGGCTTCAAGTCACGGTGGACCACGCCCGCGTCGTGGACGGCGAGCAGCCCTTCGGAGAGCGCGGCGCCGATCGTGGCGACCTGCGCCGGCGGCAGCGGGCCCTCGTCGTTGACCTTGTCGTGCAGCGAGGGGCCCGGGACGTACTGGGTCGCGAACCACGGCCGGTCCGCGTCCAGGTCGGCCGCCACCAGCCGCGCCGTGCAGCCGCCCCGGATGCGCCGCGCGGCCTGCACCTCGCGCGCGAACCGGGAGCGGAACTCGTGGTCCTCGGCCAGGTCCGGGCGGATCACCTTCAGGGCCACCCGCTGGCCGCGCTTGTCGGACCCGAGGTAGACCACGCCCATCCCGCCGGCGCCCAGCCGGCGGTGCAGCCGGAACGAGCCGACGACCCGCGGATCCTCGCGCCGGAGCCGCATCATCGCCATGTCCGTCCCCTACCTGCGGTGGGGAGGCCCCACTCCGCTGCATCCGTCTGACGTGCCACAGCTTACGGATTGACGGGGCGCTGCGCTGTCAGGCCGCGCATGCGTCGGCCATGGATTGCCGGCGGCGGGCGGGCGGCGTGCGCGCGGGACCCGGAATCGGCGTCCGTACGCGCCGAGTTCCGCGCCGCGCTCCCAAGCGTCGGCTACGGCACGGAGTTTGAGGCACGGACAGGTGGCGGTCCGCCAGCGGTGCCGCTGCGGGGGTACGGGGACGGCGCGGCCCGGTGCGGCGCGGCGGCCCGGCGGGGGACCGGGACGGCGGCCGGCGGGGGAGCCGGGTGCGTGACCGAAGTCACGCGAAAGGGCCGTCTCCGGGCGCAGTCGGACACCCCCTCCGGGATCTCCCCGAAAGCCGGTGCCGGATCTCCACCCACGGGAGTAGATACGGGGCCGCGCCGTCATCCTCCCGGAGGCCCGCCGATCGGTACGTCGGGCTGACGTCCGGGGGTCGCCGGCTGCCTAGTGTGGAGGTCAGGCGGTGGGCGCGAGCACTCGTCCCCCGAGGTTGGACGCCCACCGCTGCCAGAACGACGGGAGACGGGGCGATGGCGGACACGGCGGGACGCACGGTTTTCCGTACGCAGACGGTTCTCCGTACGCAGACGGCTTTCCGTGCGCAGACGGTTCTCCGGGCGCAGGGGCGCAGGACGGCCGCCGCGTTCGGTGTCCGGCAGCCGTCCGGCACCCGCCATCCGCTGGTGGCGGTGGCCATGGTGCTGCCGCTGGCGGCGCTACTGGCCGTCGTCTTCGGCGGCTGGGACGCCGTCGTCACACAGGCGTCGTCCGTGGCCGGAATGCTGGGGCGCTGACGCGCCGGTCCCGGAAGAGCGGTCCGGGACCGGAGGCGTACGGCGCTCCGGGGACAAGACTCCGGCCGATTGACCCCGTGGGGACGGGGGTGCGGCGGACGGCACGAACGGCCGGGCATCTGGGGAGATGCCCGGCCTTCGCGCGTCCGGGGCCGGCCGCTGGACGCCAGGGTTCCTCCGCGTAGGCCCGGGAGACCGCCGGGTGCCGGGGCCCTGGCGTACGCCCAGGTGGCGCTGCGTACGATCCCTGCGGCGGGGCCGACCGGCGTGCTTCGCACGAACCGGTCCACGCGCCGAGGGGGAACGATGTCCCGCGCCCTGATACGCCGCCTCGCGGCGCTCTCCGGAGCCTCCGGGCCCGGGGAGCCCGTCGTCCTCGCCGACCGGTCCGACGGGACGGTGGTGAGCGGCGGGCGAACCGTCGCCAAGGCGCACGCGCCCGACTGCGACGCCGCCGCGCTCGCCGTCCGGCTGCGCATCGCCGCCCACCCCCGCCTGCACGGCACGCTGCTGCCCCCGCTGCCCGTCACAGGGCCGGACGGCTACCTCGTGCGGTACGACGACGGGCGCCCGCTCACCCGCTGGCCGTACGGCCGGCCGGTCGCGCCGGACGACCCGGACGCCGCGCCCTGGGAGGACGCGGCCCGGCTCCTTGCCCGGCTGCACGCCGTGGACCCGCGCACGCTGCCAGGGCCGGTCCCGCCGATGCGCGGCCCCGCCAAGGCCGCCCGCGCGCTGGCCCGGATGCGGGCCGCGCCCACCACCGCCGTGCCGTCCCTGGCGGCCGCGGTACGCGCCGTCGAGGGCGGCTGGGCCGCGCTGCCGCCCTGGGCGCGCGACGAGGCGCCCGCGCCGGGCCCCGGCCTGCTCTGCCACGGCGACCTGCACCTGGGCCAACTGGTGCGGCACCCCGTGCCGGACGGGCGCTGGCTGCTCATCGACGTCGACGACCTGGGCGTGGGGGAGGCCTGCTGGGATCTCGCCCGGCCCGCCGCCTGGTTCGCGAGCGGCCTGCTCGCCCCCGAGGTGTGGACGCGGTTCCTCGGCGCGTACCGGGCCGCCGGCGGCCGTGCCGTACGCCCCGACGGCGATCCCTGGCCGGAACTGGACGTCCCCGCCCGCGCCCTGACGGTCCAGACCGCCGCCCTGGCCATCGCCAAGGCCGCCCCGGAGGGACGTCCGCTGGACGAGGTGGAGGCCGCGCTCGTCGACTCCTGCGCGCGAATGGACTGGTGACAAGCTGTTACGCACCGGGGCAGTTGAGGCGCGATGCGAGTCGTAGGGTGAACACACCAACGGCGGACGGAGGTTCCGGCGCCGCCGCCGTGCGATCAGTAGGAGTTGAGCCGACATGCAGTGTCCCAAGTGCCATGCGCCGATGCACACGTACAACCGCAACGGGGTCCAGATCGAGCAGTGCGCGGGCTGCCGGGGGATCTTCCTGGACTACGGCGAGCTGGAATCGCTGACCCGACTGGAGTCCCAGTGGACGCAGCAGGCCCCGCCGCCCCCGCCCGCCGCCCCGCAGGCGTACCCGGCCGCGCCGGCCTGGGGCGCCCCGCACCACGGACAGCACGGCCACCACGGCCACCACGGCCACCACGGTCACCGCAGCTTCGGCCGGATGCTCTTCTCCTCCTGAGGAACGCAGAAGGGCCGGAGCGGATGCTCCGGCCCTTCTGCTTGCCGTGTGGACGATACTGGGATTGAACCAGTGACCTCTTCCGTGTCAGGGAAGCGCTCTCCCGCTGAGCTAATCGTCCTCGGGACCACGGTCACTCCGAGGAGCGGACCATGGGCACTGCGTGCGCGATACTGGGATTGAACCAGTGACCTCTTCCGTGTCAGGGAAGCGCTCTCCCGCTGAGCTAATCGCGCGGGGTGATCCGTATTAGATCATGGTCTTCGCGGACCGTGATCCTCGGGGATCGTGGTCCTTGCGGACCAGTGGACGATACTGGGATTGAACCAGTGACCTCTTCCGTGTCAGGGAAGCGCTCTCCCGCTGAGCTAATCGTCCTTGGAGGTGGAGACGGGATTTGAACCCGTGTAGACGGCTTTGCAGGCCGTTGCCTCGCCTCTCGGCCACTCCACCTGGAGTGCAGGGGTCGGGAAGATCCCCCACTCAGAGCGGACAACGAGGCTCGAACTCGCGACCTCAACCTTGGCAAGGTTGCGCTCTACCAACTGAGCTATGTCCGCAGGTGCCTCCCTCAGACTACCGCCTGAGAGCTGCTGTCTTCGGTCGGCTTCCGCTTTTCGCTTCCGCGTCCCGGCGACGTGTTGAACTCTAGCGGATTCCTGGGCCAGTACAAAAACGCGTTTGTGCAGCGTGCTGCGGTGCTCGCTCGGCCGGGGCGGCACCGGGGGCGCCGTCCTAGACTCGACGGCGTGCCCGACCTCCCTCCTCTGGCCCGCTTCGGCGGCCTGATCGCCTCCGACCTGCGCGACGTCACCAGCGACCCCGCCGCTCTGGACTCCACGGGCTGGTGGGCCGTGGTCGCCGACTTCGAGGGCCGCCTCGTGTGCGCGCGCTTCGGCGACGTACGGAAGGACCCCGGCTTCCCGGGCGGCACCACAGGGCACGCGCGCGGCGCGTGGCGCGGGCCCGCGCGCGCGGCATGGACCAGCTCCCTGGACCGCGCCGCCTACACCGCGGGCGTACGCCGGATACGCGAGCACATCGCGGCCGGGGAGGTCTACCAGGCGAACCTCTGCCGCATTCTCTCGGCGCCGCTGCCGGACCCCGAGCGCGCGGACGTGGACGCGCTGACCGCGCTGCTGGCCCGCGGCAACCCCGCGCCGTACGCGGGAACGGTCCGCCTCCCCGCGCACGGCGTCGAGGTCGCCACCGCCTCGCCCGAGCTCTACCTGCGCCGCACCGGCCGCACCGTCGAGTCGGGGCCCATCAAGGGCACCGGCCGCACCGCGGCGGACCTGCTGGAGAAGGATCACGCCGAGAACGTGATGATCGTCGACCTGGTCCGCAACGACATGGGACGGGTCTGCGCCACCGGCTCGGTGACCGTCCCCGCGCTCTGCGCCGTCGAGGCCCATCCCGGCCTGGTCCACCTGGTCTCCACCGTCCGCGGCGAACTGCGCGCCGGCGCCGGCTGGCCCGAGCTGCTGATCGGCACCTTCCCGCCCGGGTCCGTCACCGGCGCGCCCAAGCGCAGCGCCCTGGACATCATCGAGACCCTGGAGACCGCGCCGCGCGGCCCGTATTGCGGCGGCGTCGGCTGGGTCGACGCCGACCGCGGCACCGGCGAGCTGGCCGTCGGCATCCGCACCTTCTGGATCGACCGGCAGGCCGCCGCCGGGCCCGTCCTGCGCTTCGGTACCGGCGCCGGCATCACCTGGGGCTCCGACCCCGACCGCGAATGGGACGAGACCGAACTCAAGGCGGCACGGCTGCTGGCGGTAGCGTCGGAGACGTACGAGACAACTGGAGGAGCGACGCGATGAAGATCTGGCTCGACGGGGAGCTGCGGGATGCCGACAGCGCCCGGGTCTCCGTCTTCGACCACGGACTGACGGTCGGCGACGGGGTCTTCGAGACCCTGAAGGCGGAGCACGGCCGCGCCTTCGCGCTCACCCGGCACCTCCACCGGCTGACCTCGTCGGCGCGGGGCCTCGGCCTGCCCGACCCCGACCTGGACGAAGTACGCCGCGCCTGCGACGCCGTGCTCGCCGCCAACCCCATGCCGCTCGGCCGGCTGCGGATCACCTACACCGGCGGCCACTCGCCGCTCGGCTCCGACCGCGGCGAGGCGGGCCCCACCCTCGTCGTCGCGCTCGGCGAGACCGCCCGCAGGCCCGACACCACGGCGACGGTCACCGTCCCCTGGACCCGCAACGAACGCGGCGCGCTCACCGGCCTGAAGACCACCTCGTACGCCGAGAACGTCGTCGCGCTCGCCCGCGCCCGGCAGCACGGCGCCTCCGAGGCGCTGTTCGCCAACACCGTGGGACAGCTCTGCGAGGGCACCGGCTCGAACGTCTTCGTCGTGCTCGACGGCGAACTGCACACCCCGCCGCTGGAGTCCGGCTGCCTGGCCGGCATCACCCGCGCGCTGACCATCGAATGGACCGGCGCCAAGGAGACCGACCTGCCGCTCGCCGCGCTGGAGCAGGCCGAGGAGATCTTCCTGACCTCCACGCTGCGCGACGTCCAGGCGGTCACCCGCAACGACGCCCGGCAGCTCGGCACCGACCCGGGGCCGGTCACCGCCAAGGCCATGCGGATCTTCGCCGAACGGTCCGCGGCGGACGTCGACCCGCACTGAGGAAGGAGCCGAGGAAGGCCGGCCCGCGCCGCGTAAGGTCACCAAGCGGGGCGCCGAGGGCGGCTGACCAGGCCGATGACTGAGCGGCCGCCCGCGGGATAGAACAACAGCGTGACCACAACGCTGCGCCCCACCGGACCGGAAGAGCGCCAGGAGGGCGGCGTCCGGGCCCGTACGTACGACGTCTGCGTCAACAGCCGCCCCGTGGGGCGGCTCCGGCTCGCCACCGACCCGCGCGCCGCGCTGCCCACCGGCCGCCTCGCCGACCTGTGGATCGACGAGCC
>NZ_JBEPFC010000181.1:0-13293 GCF_040301705.1 Streptomyces sp. NPDC000151
CGGGCGGCGACCCCACCGGCGTCTCCGACGGCGGCGCCGCGCACGGCCCGGCCGGCCGGGCCCGCTCCCGTGCCGAGGAGCCGGACGAAGGGCCGGGCCCGCACGAGGGCGGTGGTCCGGGCGCCATCGGACGGCCGCGCGACGGCGAAGGCCGCGCCCGGCAGCGGCCCCAGGAGCCCGCGGTACCGCCTCCGGGGCCGCGCCGCGGCCGCGGCCAGGGCGGCGGCCGGCGCCAGGCCGAGGAGCCGGGGCGCCCGGAGGCGCCGCCGGCCCGGTCGGCACATCCGGCCGAGGGGGGTGAGCCGATGCCGGCCCGGCAGCCCGGCGGCGACCGGCTGCGCTTCGTCGGCGCCGCCACCCGGCGGATCGCGCGCGGCATCGACCTGGACGAGATCGTGCTGGGCCTGTGCCGGGCGACGGTCCCGACCTTCGCCGACGCGATCCTGGTGTACCTGCGCGACCCGCTGCCGGTGGGCGACGAGCGGCCCGCAGGGCCCGTCGTCCTGCGGCTGCGGCGCACCGACCGCATCCCCGAGGAGGCCGACACCAACGGCGGCCGGCTGCCCACCCTGCCCGCACAGCCCGACCTGGGCCCGGCGATGGGCGGAATGGCGGCGGAGCTCGCCGAGGTCGTGCCCGGCGGGCCGCTGGCCGAGGTGCTGCGCGGGGTGCGCCCGCTCTTCGGCGAGGCGCAGGCCGCGCAGGCGGCGCTGCCCGAACTGCTCGGCACCGGCACGCGGATGCCGCAGGGCCAGCGGGTCATCCTGGCGCCGCTGCGCGGCCGCCGCCGGGTGATCGGCGCCGCGGTCTTCCTGCGCCGCCCGGACCGCCCGGCGTTCGAGCCGGACGACCTGCTGGTGGCGGCGCAGCTGGCGACCCACACGGCGCTGGGCGTGGACAAGGCGGTGCTGTACGGGCGCGAGGCGTACATCGCCGACGCGCTCCAGCGCACGATGCTGCCCGACTCCCTCCCGCAGCCCACGGGCGTGCGGCTGGCCAGCCGCTACCTCCCGGCCGCCGAGACCGCGCGGGTCGGCGGCGACTGGTACGACGCGATCCCGCTGCCGGGGTCCCGAGTCGCCCTGGTCGTCGGCGATGTGATGGGTCATTCGATGACCTCGGCCGCGATCATGGGGCAGCTGCGCACCACCGCGCAGACCCTCGCCGGGCTCGACCTGCCGCCGCAGGAGGTGCTGCACCACCTCGACGAGCAGGCCCAGCGGCTCGGCACGGACCGGATGGCGACCTGCCTGTACGCGGTCTACGACCCGGTCGCGCACCGCATCATCATCGCCAACGCCGGTCATCCGCCGCCGGTCATGCTGCACCGCGGCGGCCGCGCCGAGGTCCTGCGCGTGCCGCCCGGCGCCCCGATCGGCGTCGGCGGCGTGGACTTCGAGGCGGTCGAGCTGGACGCGCCCGCCGGCGCGACGCTGGTCCTCTACACCGACGGCCTGGTGGAGTCCCGGATACGGGACGTGTGGACCGGCATAGAGCAGCTGCGCGAGCGGCTGACGGAGACGGCCCGGCTGACCGGGCCGAACCCGCCGCCGCTGGAGCCGCTCTGCGACGAGGTGCTGGACATGCTCGGCCCGGGCGACCGGGACGACGACATCGCGCTGCTCGCGGCCCGCTTCGACGGGATCGCGCCGAGCGACGTGGCGTACTGGTACCTCGACCCGAAGGCGCAGACCGCCGGGCAGGCCCGCCGCCTCGCCCGCAGGGCGCTCCAGCGCTGGGACCTCGAAGACCTCACGGACCAGGTCGAGCTGCTGGTCAGCGAGGTCGTCACCAACGCCGTGCGGTACGCGGAACGGCCGATCACGCTGCGGCTGCTGCGCACGGACGTACTGCGCTGCGAGGTCGGCGACGACGTGCCGCAGCTGCCGCGGCTGCGGCAGGCCCGCCCGTCGGACGAGGGCGGCCGGGGCCTGTACCTGGTCAACCGGCTGGCGCGGCGCTGGGGCGCGACCCGGCTGAGCACCGGCAAGGTCGTGTGGTTCGAGATCTCGATGCCGCCGGTCGCACGGCGGCTGCCGGGCCGGGAGTAGGCGGTACGGCAGCACGGAAACGTACGGCGGGCCCGGGGCTTCTCGCCCCGGGCCCGCCGTCGTTCGCTCGCTGCTCGCTACTCGCTACTCGCTACTCGCCGAGCGTCGGGTGCTTGCCGTGCCCGTTGTCCTTCTCCGTCTCCTCCCCGCCGTCCGGCAGCGGGAGGTCCGAGGACTCGCTCGGCGTCGGGGAGGCCGACTCGGTGGGCGGCTCGCTGGTCTCCGACTCGCTGGGCGACGGGGTCGGCGAGGGCGTGGGGGACTCGGAGGTCTCCGACGGGCTGGGCGACGGGGACTCGGACTCCTCGGTCTCGGTCGGCGTCGGGGTGGGGGTCGGGGCGACCCCGGCACCGAGGTCGGTGTCCAGGTCGAAGCGGGCCGACAGCTCGCCGCCCAGGGCGTTCTGGGTGTAGGCGGCCCAGATCTCCGCGGGGTAGCCGCCGCCGTTGACCCGGCCGCCGCCGCCCGCGCCCTTCAGGGTGACCTGGTTGTGCGGCGGGTCGGCGTTCTCGCCGAAGAGGCCGACGGCGGTGACCAGCCGGGGCGTGTAGCCCACGAACCAGGCGGACTTGTTGTCGTCGGAGGTACCGGTCTTGCCCGCGATGTCGTAGTCGGCGTTGCGGACCGCGGCGCCCGTACCGTCCTGGACCACGCCGGTCAGTACGGAGGTCACGGTGTCCGCGGTCGTGCGGTCGAGCACCTGCCCGCCGATCGGGTCCGGCAGGTCGACCGGGGCCTCCTCGCCGCGCTGCGCGGAGGTCACCAGCTGCGGGCTGACCTTCTTGCCGTGGTTGTCGAGGGTGGCGTAGACGCCGGCCATCTGGAGCGGGCTGGCGCCCATCGAGCCGAGCGTCATGGCGGGGCGGGCGGTGATCTTCTCCGCGTTCATGCCCAGCTGTCCGGCGGTCTGCCGCACCTTCTCCAGCCCGACGTCGATGCCCATCTGCGCGAAGACGGAGTTGACGGAGTTGTTCATCGCCGTCTGGACGCTGATCGGGCCGTAGTCCTTCTCGTCCTCGTTGCGCGGCGCGAAGCCGATGGCGCTGCCCTTGACCGGGCGGCGGCTGGTGCCGTCGTAGACGGTGTCCGGGGTGATCGGCGTGCCGTCCTGGGTGGTGGAGTTCTTCTCCAGCGCTGTGGCGAGGATCAGCGGCTTGAAGGTGGAGGCCGGCTGGTAGTCGTCGCGGGTGGCGTTGTTGAGGAAGTGCTCCAGGTAGCCCTTGCCGCCGTACAGCGCCACGATGTGGCCGGTCTTCGGATCGACGGAGACCGCGCCGGCCTGCGCGTCGGCGTCCACGTCACGGGACTTGGGGTCCAGCTTGCTGGTCAGCTTCTCCTGGACGGCCGACTCCAGCGCGCCCTGCCGCTTCTTCTCGACGCCGAGGTTGATGGTCCAGCCGCCGGCGGCGAGCTCGTCCTCGGTGACGCCCTGCTTCTCCAGCTCCTGGTCGGCGAGCTTGACCAGGTAGCCCTTCTGGCCCTTCAGGCCGGAGCTGGGCTTGGGCTTGTGCGGCACCGGGAACGTCAGGCCCTGCCGCTTCCCCGGGTCCAGCCACTTCATCTCGACCATGTTGTCGAGGGTGTAGTTCCAGCGCTCCTGGGCCCGCTTCTTGCCGGCGTCGGTGGCGATGGCCCAGTCGTACTGGCTGGGCGCCTGGAGCAGCGAGGCGAGGTAGGCGCCCTGCTGGACCGTCAGGTCCCGGGTGTGCACGCCGTAGTACGCCTGCGCCGCGGCCTCGATGCCGTACGCGCCGCGGCCGTAGTAGCTGGTGTTGATGTAGCCGGCCAGGATCTCGTTCTTGCTGAGCTTCTGGTCGACCTTCAGGGAGATCACGATCTCCTTGAGCTTGCGGCTGACCGTCTGGTCCTGGGTCAGGTAGTAGTTCTTCACGAACTGCTGGGTGATGGTCGAGCCACCCTGCTTGCCCCGGCCGCGCAGGGTGTTGAGGATGCCGCGCGTGGTGCCCTTCAGGTCGACGCCGGAGTCCTGGTAGAACGTCTTGTTCTCGGCGGCGACGAAGGTGTGCTGGACGTCCTTGGGGATGTCGCTGATCGGCACGCTCTCGCGGTTGAAGCCGGTGCGGGCCAGGACCGAACCGTCGGCGTACTTGTAGACGTTGCTCTGCGCGGCGGCCTGGCCGTTGGCGGAGGCGGGCACGTCGACGACGAGGTACAGGCCGATGAAGCCGAGGATGCCCAGCAGGCAGACGGTGAAGAACGCGCCGAGCAGCTTCTTGAAGGTGAAGAAGCGGCCTATGCCGCCGCCCCGTTTCCGTTTCGCCCGGCGACTGCCCCTCTTCTGCGCCCGTCTGGCGTCGGCTCGTCCCATCGCTCGTGTCACTCCAGTCGTTCCGCCCCCAATAACCCAGCCTCCGAAGCTAACCCCCGGGTGTCATCACATAGGCATCGATCAAGCCTTTTCCGGACGTGACAATGAGCACCCCGTTCCTGTGCAACCGTTCGGGAGTTTCCGCGTCCGCCTTGCGCCGCCTCGCCCGTCGCGCTTAAATAGCTATCACTTTGCTAGACCAGCGAAAGCACGTAAGTAAGCAAGCACGTAAGTACGGAGTGACTGCCGTACGGAACGGGGGACCCCCATGTCCGACCACACGCCCACCCCGCCCGCGACCACCGAGCCCGACAGGCCGACCCTGCCGGCCCCGCAGGTCAGAGAGGTCACCGCGCACAGCATTCCGGGCGGCCTCGGTCTGCTGCTGACCGTCGTCGGCGTCATCGGCGGCATCGCGCTGGCGATCCTCGGCGCCGCGAGCTCGGCGGACGGCAACAAGGCGCTCGGCGCCACGATGATCGTCGTCGGCATCCTGCTGCTGATCACGTCCCTCTTCTGCATGGGCGGCGTGAAGATGGTCGCGCCCGGCGAGGCCCGGGTCATCCAGCTCTTCGGCCGCTACGTCGGCACGATCCGCACCGACGGCCTGCGCTGGATCAACCCGCTCACCAGCGCCACCAAGATCTCCACCCGGGTCCGCAACCACGAGACCGCGGTCCTGAAGGTCAACGACGCGTACGGCAACCCCATCGAGCTGGCCTCGATCGTCGTCTGGCGGGTCGAGGACACCGCACAGGCGCTCTTCGAGGTGGACGACTTCCTGGAGTTCGTCGCCACCCAGACCGAGGCGGCCGTCCGGCACATCGCGATCGAGTACCCCTACGACGCGCACGACGAGGACGCGCTCTCGCTGCGCGGCAACGCCGAGGAGATCACCGAGAAGCTCGCCGCCGAGCTGACCGCGCGGGTCGAGGCGGCCGGCGTCCGGATCATCGAGGCGCGCTTCAGCCACCTCGCGTACGCCCCCGAGATCGCCTCCGCGATGCTCCAGCGGCAGCAGGCCGGCGCGGTCGTCGCGGCCCGCCAGCAGATCGTCGAGGGCGCGGTCGGCATGGTCGAGTCGGCCCTGGACCGGATCAGCGAGCAGGGCATCGTCGAGCTGGACGAGGAGCGCAAGGCGGCCATGGTCTCGAACCTCATGGTGGTGCTGTGCGGTGACCGCGCCGCGCAGCCCGTCCTGAACACGGGCTCGCTCTACCAGTGAGCCCGCAGAGCGAGGAGCCCGGGACTCCGGGGCGGCGGCCGCAGCAGCGCAAGCAGGTGCTGCTGCGGCTCGACCCGTCGGTGCACGACGCGCTGGTGCGCTGGGCCGGTGACGAACTGCGCAGCGCCAACGCGCAGATCGAGTTCTTGCTCCGCCGCGCGCTGGCGGAGGCGGGGCGGCTGCCCAAGGACGCCGGGGCGATGCGGCGCCGGGGGCGGCCACCGAAGGCCGAAGACCCGCCCGCTCCGGACGACGAGTGACACCTATTCACCCGAGGTATACATGGCGTGGATACCCCACGTAAGCTGGTCGCCATGTCTATCGGTCATACCCTGCTGGGCCTGCTGGAGTCCGGACCCCGCCACGGCTACGACCTCAAGCGGGCCTTCGACGAGCACTTCGGGCAGGACCGTCCGCTGCACTACGGCCAGGTCTACTCGACCATGTCCAGGCTCCTGAAGCACGGTCTGGTCGAGGTGGACGGCATCGAGGCCGGCGCCGGGCCCGAGCGCAAGCGGTACGCCATCACCGACGCCGGTGTGACCGATGTGGCCCAGTGGCTGCAGCGCCCGGAGAAGCCCGAGCCGTATCTGCACTCCACGCTCTACACGAAGGTGGTGCTCGCCCTGATGACCGGCCGGGACGCCGCCGAGCTGCTGGACACCCAGCGCAGCGAACACCTGCGGCTGATGCGCGGGCTGACCGAGCGCAAGCGCAAGGGCGACCTCGCCGACCAGCTGATCTGCGACCACGCCCTGTTCCACCTCGAAGCGGACCTGCGCTGGCTGGAGCTGACCGCGGCCCGCCTCGACAAGCTCGCCCAGTCGGTGCGCGGATGACGCCGGACGGCTCGATACTGGCCGGCGAAGGGCTGCACAAGGCGTACGGGCGCACGCCCGCGCTGGACGGCGCCGACTTCTCGGTGCACCCCGGTGAGGTCGTCGCCGTCATGGGCCCCTCCGGCTCCGGCAAGTCGACCCTGCTGCACTGCCTCGCGGGCATCGTCCGGCCGGACTCCGGCAGCGTCCGCTACGCCGGCCGGGAGCTGACAGCGCTGCCGGACGCGGAGCGCAGCGCCCTGCGGCGCACGGACTTCGGCTTCGTCTTCCAGTTCGGCCAGCTGGTACCCGAGTTGACCTGCCTGGAGAACGTCGCCCTGCCGCTGCGGCTCAACGGCACCAAGCGGAAGACCGCCGAGGCCACGGCCCTCGACTGGCTGGCCCGCCTGGAGGTCGACGACGTCGCCGGCCGGCGCCCCGGCGAGCTCTCCGGCGGCCAGGGCCAGCGCGTGGCCGTCGCGCGCGCCCTCGCCGGCCGCCCCCGCGTCCTGTTCGCCGACGAACCGACCGGCGCCCTGGACTCCCTCAACGGCGAACGCGTCCTGACCCTGCTGACCGACGCGGCGCGCGACACCCGCGCCGCCGTCGTCCTGGTCACCCACGAGCCCCGCGTCGCCGCCTACTCCGACCGCGAGATCACCGTCCGCGACGGGCGGGTCAGGGAATCCCTGGCGGGCCGGTGACGACCCTGCTCGGCACCCGCGCCGCCGGCCCCCGGTCCGGCCGCCCGCCGCACGGCTCACCCGGCGGCCCCGCCGCCTGGCTGCGCGACCTCGCCATGGGCGCCCGGTTCGCGGTCACCGGCGGCCGCGAGGGCTGGTTCCGTACGGCGCTGAGCGCGGTCGGCGTGGGCATCGGCGTCGCCGTCCTGCTGCTCGCCGCCTCCGCGCCGTCGGTACTCGACGCCTGGCACGGCCGCGAGAAGGCCCGCGAAAATCTCGGTCAGATGCACGAGCCGCGCGCCTCGGACCGCACCGTGCGCTACGCCCAGGCGGACACCTCCTTCCACGGCGACCCCGTGCGCGGCCGCCTGGTACGGCCCGACGGCGCCCACCCGCCCGTACCGCCCGGCCTCGACCGCCTCCCGGGGCCCGGCGAGATGGTCGTCTCCCCCGCTCTGCGCGAGCTGCTCGCGGCGCCCGGCAGCGCGCAGCTGCGCGCACGCCTGGACTACAAGGTCATCGGCACCATCGGCGACACCGGGCTGCTCGGCCCGCAGGAGCTGACGTTCGTCGCGGGGCTGGACGACCGGCCGGCGGGCGAGGCGTACCGCATCGCGCACTTCGGCAAGATCTTCGACCCGCAGCCGCCGAGCGCCCGGCTCGTGCTGCTGACCGTCATGGCGTGCGTGGTCCTGCTGATGCCGGTCGTGGTCTTCATCGGCACCGCCGTGCGCTTCGGCAGCGACCGCCGGGAGGCCCGGCTGGCCGCGCTGCGGCTGGTCGGCGCCGACATCCCGACCACCCGCCGGATCGCGGCCGGCGAGGCGGTGGTCGGCGCGGTGCTCGGCGTGGTGGCGGGGCTGCTGATCTTCCTAGCCGGGCGGCAGGCGGTCGGCGCCGTCACCCTGTGGGGCGTCAATGTCTTCCCCGCCGACGTGGTGCCGGCGCCGGGCCTCGCTGCGCTGGTCGCCGTCCTCGTCCCCGCGGCGTCCGTCCTGGTCACGCTGTTCGCGCAGCGCTCGGTGACCGCCGAGCCGCTGGGCGTGGTGCGCGAGCGCCCGGTGCGGCGCCGTCGCCTCGGATGGCGGCTCGCCCTCCCCCTGACCGGCCTCGCGCTGCTGCTCTCGCTGGCCTGGGATCCGCAGGGGGTCGACGGCTGGTTCCACGTCGTACGGCTGGCGCTCGGCGCCGCCCTGCTGCTCCTCGGCGTCACCGCACTGCTGCCCTGGCTCGTCGAGGCGGTCGTGGCACGGCTGCACGGCGGCCCGGTCTCCTGGCAACTGGCCGCTCGGCGGCTCCAGTTGAACAGTGGCGCCGCCCACCGCGCGGTCGGCGGCATCACCGTCGCGGTCGCAGGCGCCATCGCGATCCACATGGTCTTCACCACCTACCAGGCCGGATACGCGCAGGCCTACGAGGAGTCGGCGAGCCGCCCGGTGATCCAGCTGAGCGGCGGCGCCGCGGACTGGCGGGGGACCCGGGACGCGCTGACCACGATGCGCCGCGCGCCCGGCGTGACCTGGGCGCACGGCACGGTCCGCGCACTGGCCGGCCGGGCGGGCGACCGCGGCACCCGCGACGCCGACGGCTACCGCTCCGTCCAGACCGCGACGGTGACCGTCGGCGACTGCGCCGAGCTGCGGCGCAAGGCCCGGATCGGCTCCTGCCGGGACGGCGACGTCTTCGTGACGGAGAGCCAGGGCGGCCGCGCCACCGATCCCGCCTTCGTACGCCCCGGCGTGCGGCTGAACCTGAACCCGCCGAACGGGTACGAGCACACCGGCCCGCCCCGGCCGTGGACCGTGCCGGACTCGGCGCGCCGGGTGCAGTCCATCCGGCACCCCGGCGAGGACCTGCCCGGCGACGTCCTCGTCACCCCCGGCGCGCTCTCCCCCGCCCGGCTGCAGGACCCCACGATGGAACTGCTCGTCGGCTACGACAAGGCGCGCGAGACAGAAGCTGTGGAGCGCATCCGCACGGCGGCGTTCCGCACGAACCCGGGGATGCGGGAGCTGTCCGCGATCGACAACCCGCACGACCGGCAGTACGACGGGGTGCGCACCGCGCTCTTCCTCGGCGCCGTGATCGTCCTGCTGCTCATCGGCGCCGGGCTGATCGTCTCCACGGTCGAGCAGCTGCGCGAGCGCCGGCGGCTGCTGTCCGTACTGGACGCGTTCGGCACCCGCCGCTCCACGATGGGCTGGTCGCTGCTGTGGCAGACGGCGATCCCGGTGGCGCTGGGCCTCGTGCTCGCGGTGATCGCGGGCATCGGCCTCGGCACGGTACTGCTGACCCTGTCGCACGCGGGCGTGCACGTGGACGGCACCGTGATCGCGGGCATCGCGGGCAGCTGCGCCGGGGTCGTCATGCTGGTCACCGTGCTGAGCCTGCCGCCGCTGTGGCGCATGATGCGGCCGGACGGACTCCGTACGGAGTGAGCACCAGGGCCCGCGTCCGCTCCGGTCTCAGCCCACGATCCGTACCGGCAGCGGCCGCAGGGCCGTCCGCAGCGCCTCGGCGAACTCCTCGAACTCGCGCTGGCGGGCCGTGCCCGTGCGCATGGCCAGGGCGATCCGCCGGGAGGGCGCCGGGTCGTCGAAGTACCCGGTGGTCAGCTCCTCGTTGCGGCCGGTCTCCACGCGCAGCGCGGTGCGCGGCAGCAGCGTGACGCCCATCCCGCCGGCCACCAGCTGGACGAGCGTGGAGAGCCCGGCCGCGCTGGTGGTCACGGCGGCCCCTTCGTCGCGCCCCGCCTCCCGGCAGATGTCCAGCGCCTGGTCGCGCAGGCAGTGCCCCTCGTCCAGGAGCAGCAGGTCCAGCTCCCGCAGCGCCTCGCGCGGTATGTCGCCGCGGCCGCCGAGCCAGTGCTCCTTGGGCGCGACGAGCACGAAGTCCTCGTCGAAGAGCGGGAGTTCAGTGACGCCCGCGACGCCGAGGGGCACGGCGAGCAGCAGCAGGTCCAGCCGCCCGTGCGCGAGGCCGTCCAGCAGCGAGGCGGTCTGCTCCTCGTGCACCTGGAGGTCGAGGTCCGGGTACGTGCCGTGCACGAGCTTCAGCACGGTCGGGAGCAGATAGGGCGCGACGGTCGGGATGACGCCGAGCCGCAGTACGCCGGTGAAGGGTGCGCGGGCGGCCTCGGCCTCCTCCATGAGGTCGCCGACCGCCTCCATCACTGTCCGTGCCCGGGCGGCCACCCGCTCCCCCGCGGGCGACAACAGTACTTTTCGGGTCGTACGCTCCAGGAGCTGCACACCGAGCGCGTCCTCCAGGGCGGAGACCGCGCCGGAGAGCGCGGGCTGGCTCATGCCGATCTCGGCGGCCGCCTCGCGGAAATGCAGGTGCTCGGCCACCGCGGCGAACGCGCGGAGCTGCGAGAGCGAGGGCTGCCGGGGACGTCCGGCGCCCGGGGTAGTGGGCTGGGCCACTGATAACCACCTCCGATCAACGCCACCGAGTCTAGCTATTTCACTGATCAATGCACCCTGTGGCACTGTGGAGACCGTCCAACCCCCAGGAAAGCCCCAAAAGGGATTTCCGACCTTGCAAGGAGTGCGCGTGCTCACTGTCGGTGACAAGTTCCCCGAGTTCGACCTGACTGCCTGTGTCTCGCTGGAGAAGGGCCAGGAGTTCGAGCAGATCAACCACAAGACCTACGAGGGCAAGTGGAAGATCGTCTTCGCGTGGCCCAAGGACTTCACCTTCGTGTGCCCGACCGAGATCGCGGCCTTCGGCAAGCTGAACGAGGAGTTCGCCGACCGTGACGCCCAGGTCCTCGGCTTCTCCGGCGACTCCGAGTTCGTCCACCACGCCTGGCGCAAGGACCACCCGGACCTGACCGACCTGCCCTTCCCGATGCTGGCCGACTCCAAGCACGAGCTCATGCGTGACCTGGGCATCGAGGGCGAGGACGGCTTCGCGCAGCGCGCCGTGTTCATCGTGGACCAGAACAACGAGATCCAGTTCACCATGGTGACCGCCGGCTCCGTCGGCCGTAACCCCAAGGAGGTCCTGCGGGTCCTGGACGCCCTGCAGACCGACGAGCTCTGCCCCTGCAACTGGTCCAAGGGCGACGAGACCCTGGACCCGGTCGCGCTCCTCTCGGGCGAGTGATCGAACATGGCACTCGATGAGCTGAAGTCCGCCGTTCCGGACTACGCCAAGGACCTGAAGCTGAACCTCGGTTCGGTGATCGGCAACAGCGACCTGCCGCAGCAGCAGCTGTGGGGCACCGTTCTGGCCTGCGCGATCGCGTCGCGCTCGCCGAAGGTGCTGCGCGAGCTGGAGCCGGAGGCCAAGGCCAACCTCTCCGCCGAGGCGTACACCGCCGCCAAGTCGGCCGCCGCCATCATGGCGATGAACAACGTCTTCTACCGGACCCGGCACCTGCTGTCGGACCCCGAGTACGGGACGATGCGCGCCGGCCTGCGGATGAACGTCATCGGCAACCCCGGTGTCGACAAGGTCGACTTCGAGCTGTGGTCGCTGGCCGTCTCCGCCATCAACGGCTGCGGCATGTGCCTGGACTCGCACGAGCAGGTGCTGCGCAAGGCCGGCGTGGAGCGCGAGACGATCCAGGAGGCCGTCAAGATCGCGGCCGTCCTGCAGGCCGTCGGCGCCACGCTGGACGCCGAGGCGACGCTGGCCGAGTAACACCGGCTCGCGCCCACGCGTACCGAAGGGCCCCGCGGACGTGACGTCCGCGGGGCCCTTCGGCTACCGCGCCCTGGAGGGGCGCGGGGAACTGCGCGAGCAACCACCGCGGCGCGAGAGCCGGGCGACGGGACCAGCCCCCGCGGCGACTAGCCGTCGGTGTCCCGGGCCGGCGCCATGGGCGCCCTCCGCAGGGCCTGTTCGTGCGCGTACGAGCGCAAGTACGACACCACCGTGTTGGTGACGGCCACCAGCGGTACCGCGACCACCGCGCCGCCGATGTCCGCGACCAGCCCGCCCGCGGCCACCGAGAGGATCACGGCCAGCGGGTGCACCCGCACCGCCCGGCCCAGGATGAAGGGCTGCAGGATGTGGCCCTCGATCTGCTGCACGGCCAGTACGACCACCAGCACCATCAGCGCCGTGAACACGCCCTGGGTCACCAGCGCGACCACGCACGCCAGTGCGCCCGAGACCACCGCGCCCACCAGCGGGATGAAGGCGAAGAGGAAGATGAACACCGCGAGCGGCACGGCGAGCGGCACGTTCAGGAAGTACAGCCCGATGCCGATGAAGATCGCGTCGATCAGCGCCACGATCACCGTGCCGCGCACATAGGCGGTCAGCGTCCGCCAGGCCCGCGGCCCGGCCCCCGCCACGCCCTCGCGCGCCGCGCTCGGCACGAGCTTGAGCAGCCACTCCCAGATGCGCCGCCCGTCGTAGAGCAGGAAGAGCGTGGTGAACATCGCCAGGAGGATGCCGGTGAGCATCTCGATGACGACCGTGACGCCTTCCAGGCCCGCGCTGGTGATCTCCTCGGTGTTCGAGCCGATCGCGTCCTGGAGGTTCTTCGCGATGTCGTTGATCTGGCCCTCGGTCACATGGAACGGGCTCTTCAGCAGCCAGTCCTTCAGCTCGCTGATGCCGTCCTGGACCCGGCTGGAGACCGAGTCGATGTTGTCCATGACCTGCCAGACCACGAACCAGCCGACCAGGCCCATGATGACGAAGCCGGTGATGAACGTGATGGCCGTGGCCGGGCCCCTGGGCAGCCCGCGGTGCTTGAGCCAGGCCACGGTCGGCTGCAGCAGCGCGGTGATCAGCAGCGCCGCGACGAACGCCAGCACCACCAGCTGAATGCTGGTGATGGCCCGCGCGAGGACGTACACGGTCGCGGCCAGGACGAGCAGCCGCCAGCCCGCCTCGGCGGCGACCCGTATCCCCCACGGCACCGCGTCCACGGGCTCGGCCCTGGACGGCACGGCCGGCGCGTACGCGGGCGGCGCGGGCACGGACGCCGGTCCAGCGGCCGCGGGGGCCTCCTGAGGGGGCGTCGGCGGCTCAGGGGGAGCGGAAGCGGCAGGAGCGGCTTCCGTGGCCTCTGTGGCGTCCGTGGCGTCCCGGGCCGCCTCGCCGTCCGAGGACGCACGGCCAGGGCCGGGACCGCCGGGCACGACGGGCGGCTCCACCGGCATGGGCGGCGCCGGCGGCATCGGCGGCACCGCGTGGCCGTGCCCCGCGCCGTGCCCCAGCCGGC
>NZ_JBEPFC010000182.1:0-13271 GCF_040301705.1 Streptomyces sp. NPDC000151
GGCTGCGCGCGGCCAGGCCGCGCCGCCGGCGGCCGGCCAGCGTCGCCACCGCGCCGACCACGGCCGCCGCCTGGGCCAGCCGTACGCCGCGCTGCGAGACGGGCCGGGCGGCGCCGCACGCCGCGACCAGCACCGCCGCCTGCGCGAGATCGTCGCCCACGTACAGGTCGGCGCCCCAGGGAAGTACGCCGTCCCGGCCGGTGACGCCCACGCCGACGTCGGCGGCGGCGAGCGCGGCCCGGTCCCGGGAGAGCAGCAGCACGCCCGTGCCGTCGCGTTGCGCGTCGCGGACGGCGGCGGCCAGCCGGTCGCCGCCGGGCACCGTGCCGTGCGCGTCGGAGAGGGCGACGTGGTCCGCGTGCGCGCCCGCCGCCAGGACGGTGAGCCCGGACCGGCGGCCCGCGGTGACCAGTCCTTCGGCGGCCTCGTGCAGTTCGGGCACCACGGCGATCAGCGCGCAGGTACGCCCGTCGTGGGTCAGCGCCAGGATGTGCTGCGCGCCGGCGCCCCGCAGCCGGGCCGCCGCGGCCGCCTCCTCCCCGCTCGCGCCCTCGCGTCCCGGCTGCCGCAGCGGCGCCAGCGACCAGCCGTCGTCCTCGTGCTCCGCCGTGGGGTGCTTCCCGTCGAAGAGCCGGTACGCGGTCGCGGCGAGGTCGCCGGTGGAGCGCTCCGGGTCCAGCGGGGCCAGGTCGGCCAGCAGGTGACCGCCGGTCAGCAGGGCGTCGGTGTCCAGTACGACGGTGCCGACGCGGTCCAGCCGGCGCAGCGCGCCGGGGTCGGCGACGAGGGTGCCGCGCAGGGACAGGCCCCGGCCCAAGGTGCCGGCGAACGCCTCACGGGCCGCCCAGGGCGGTTTGGGCACGGTGGCCAGGGTCGCGCTCGCCGCGGGCGTCGGCCTGCGGGTCACCGCGAGGGTGCCGGCGAAGACGGTACCGGCGACCCATCCGGCCCGGCGCGCGTACCGCTCGACCGGGCCCTCCCGCAGCGGAACCTCGCGCGGCGTGCCGGGCGGCGCGGCGGCGCGGGCGTGCCGCTCGGTCTCGGCGATGCGCGGCGCCGCGGCCTCCCAGGCGTCGCGGTGGGCAACGGTCTCGGCGAGCCGCAGGGCGTGCCGGACGGCGTCCACGCCGAGCCCGGGGAGCCCGCCGGCGCCGGCCTGGGCGAGCGCGCTCAGGCCGGCCAGCACCACGTCCACGTTGCGGGCGCCCACCACGGCCGTCGCCTTCCGGCGCAGCGCCGGCTGGGTGTCGACGACGGTGACCAGTGCGGAGAGCGCGACCGGCAGCGGGGTGCGCCGGGAGAGCCGGACGGCGGTGGCGACCGGTACGGCCGCCGCCTGCAGGGCGAGGGAGAGCGCGGCGCGCCGAATGTCGCCGGGCGCGAAGGGGTGTTCGGGCAGCGGGCCGGTCAGCCCGTGCTCCTCCTCCACCGTCTCGACCGCTTCGGTCAGCGCCTGTGCCGTCTCGACGAGCTCCGGGGAGCCGTCCAGGACGACCACCGCGTACCCGAGCACGGCGTTGACCGCCGCCCAGCGCACGGCGGGCAGTTCGACGAGCCGCCGTTCGACGGCGGCGGTCACCGCCGCTGCCGTCGCCTCCTCGGCTTCCCGCAGTCCGCGCACGGCGATGTGCGCCTGTTCGCCGATGATCCTCGTACGTGGTCGCGCCGACGAGCCCAGAGCGCTCGCCGCGGTGCGCGCCATCGTGTGCACGATGCCGATCCCCGGAACGTTCACCGTCCGCCACCCGCCTCCCGGCATCCGGTCCCCCGAAGCCGTTGCCCGCCCGCTTCGTTCCGATGCCCCGACGCGTCGCCGGACGCGCGAGAATGGAGTACGCACAGCACACCGTACTCGGGCCAAACGAGGAGTTGGGATGCCCAGTACAGCTGAAAGCACGCGGAAAACCGCTGCGAAACGGACCGCTCCGCCGGAGACCACCGAGGACACCCACATCCACCGCAGCAAGCAGGGCCTGAGCGTGCACACTCTCGACGTCCGGGCCCCGCTGCACGTCCCCTACTTCACGCCGGGGGACGTGGTGAACAACGCGCGGACGGCCGGCGACTGGCTGCCGCCCCTGCCGCCCGCCAGGGAACTCCTGTACTACGGCGGGCTGGGCGCGCTGGCCGTCGCCGGGGCGCTGGAGTGGCCGGTGGCGCTGGCCGTCGGCGGCGCGACCGTCCTGTTGCGGCGCTCGGGGCGGCGGGAACCGGCCGAACAGCAGGAGCCGGAGCGTGAGGACGCCTCTCAGCAGGCCGCCAAGAAGAAGGACTGACGGCGCGGAAGGGGAGAAGGGAGTGGAGAACAGCCGCCGGAGAAGCGGCGCCGGGCCCGGTTCCGCGAGGGACCGGGCCCGGCACCGCACCGCGGCGGAGGCGGTCCTCCGCCGGGTGCGTAGTGGGGGGCTCGCTCAGAGCTTCCGGGTGTCGCGCGGTTCGACGTACGGCTCCTCGTCCCGCGGATGCCCGGCTTCCAGGGCGCGGCTCCGCTCCATTTCGGCGTTGAACTCCAGGCCGAGCAGGATCGCGAGATTGGAGATCCACAGCCAGACCAGGAAGATGATGATCCCGGCCAGGCTGCCGTACGTCTTGTTGTAGTTGCTGAAGTTGGCGACGTAGAGCGCGAAGAGGGCCGAGACGACCAGCCAGAGCAGCACGGCGAGCAGGCTGCCGGGAGTGACCCAGCGGAACCGGCGCTTGACGTTGGGCGCCGCCCAGTACAGCAGCGCGATGATGAAGCTCACCAGCACCACCATCACGGGCCACTTGGCGATGTTCCACACCGTGATCGCGGTACTGCCGAGCCCGATGACGTCCCCCGCCTTCTTGGCCAGCGAGCCGGTGAACACCACGGCCACGGTGATGAGCGCGAGGAGGACGACGGTCACGACGGTGATGAGGAAGCGGGTCGGCAGGATCTTCCACGCCGGCCGGCCCTCCTCGATGTCGTACACGGCGTTCGAGGCGCGCATGAAGGCCGCGATGTAGCCGGAGGCCGACCACAGGGCGATGACGATGCCGATGACCAGGGCGATGCCGGCCTTGCCCTGGCTGCCCTGCATCTGTTTGAGCATGTTGGTGATGACGTCGCGGGCGGCGCCCGGCGCGAACTTGCCGACGTTGTCGATCATCGGCTGGAGCGTCCCGCTGCCCATCAGGCCCAGGATCGATACCAGGGCCAGCGCGGCCGGGAAGATCGCGAGCACGCCGTAGTAGGTCAGCGCGGCGGCCAGGTCGGTGAGGTTGTCCTTCTTGAACTCCTTGGCGGTGCGCTTCAGCACCGCCATCCACGACTGCTTGGGCAGGTCCCCCGGGCCTTTGGGCGCCCGGTGATGGCCGCCGCCGGCCCTGCCGCCGGTGCCCGCACCGGCCCCGGCCCCGGCTCCAGCCCCGGCCCCAGCGCCTGCACCGGCACCGGCACCGGCACTGGCGCCCCTACCGACGCTCGCTCCACCGCTGCCGTCGTCGTTCTCGTCTCGCTGATGCCCTCGCATGGGTACAGCACCTTCCGAAGCGGGTGATCGGATACCCAGCCTCACCTGCCCGGGCCGCGGCCCGCCCGCCGGACTGGTCCGTATGGAGTGGTCCCGACGTGTCAGTAATCCGTCTCGACGTAGTCGATGTCGGTGAATTCGACCTGGAGGCCGTCGGCGCGGCGGCCGCGGTCCTTGAAGTAGATCTCCTGGAGGCCCTCGGCGGCGATGTCGCGGAGCTGCTGCTCGGTGGCGCCGGCGTCCTGGGCGTCGAAGAGCCGGGCGGCGTAGGCCGGGGGGAGCTGCTGGGTGATCAGCCGCAGCCGGCTGTCGTCGGTGCTGCCGGGCGCGGCGGTGAAGCCGAAGCGGGCGCGGGTCTCGATGACGATGCCGCCGGTGGTCGCCGCCTGCTTCCTGGCCCGCTCGCGCACGCGCGGCTGCCAGTGGCGGCGTACTTCGTCCCGCAGCCGCCCGGCGAGTTCCGCGCGCGGCCGCTTGAGCTGGCCCTTCACATAGCGCTCCACGGTCCGCTGCGAGACGCCGAGCCGTTCCGCCACCGCCCTCGTCGAGCCCTTGGCCTGCTTGACCAGGAACGTCATCTGCGCCTTGGCCGATTTCGGGATCGGCCGGGTGAAGGTGGCCTGCGCTGCCGCGTCCAGGCTGTCGCCGAAGAGACCCATCGTGTGCTCCTCCTACTCGCCGTCGGCGGCCGCGTCGGTGCCCTTGATGTGCCGGGCGGGGTTGTGGCCCTGGTCGAGCAGTTCGACCGCCCACACCAGCGACTGGGTGCCCTCGTGCTTGACCATGCCGGGGCTGACGCCCAGCCGGAAGGTGCCGGGGGCCGGCTTGCCGTCGGGCGTGTACGGCAGGAAGTCCAGCGGTGACGGCCCGTCGGAGAGGTAGACGGCGCAGTCGGAGAGCACCGCGACCGGGTACAGGCCGGCGGTGGCCGCCATCTTGAGCATCTTGCGGTGCATGTTCACCCGCGCGGCGGAGATGACCGCGGCGCGGATGTCGGGGCGCCAGGTCGGCCGTTCCAGTGCGGGCCAGCGCTCGCCGGGCCGGTACTTGGCGCCCTGCGGGCGCTCGCGCAGCTTGCCGATGCCGCCCTTGACCGTCGCCTTGACCGCCGAGAGGACGGCGGCCGGCCCGGGATCGGCCTGCTTGTGCTGCTCCGCCGCCGCCATCGCGGCGAGGAAGTCGGGCGCCGCCATGCCCGTGGTGACGCCGAGGCCCTCCATGGTGGCGAGGTAGGCGTCGCGCAGCCGGGTGTACCAGGCGTCGAGGTAGGCGCCGCGGTCGGGCCGCACGTACGCCTCGGCGGGCCGTACCGGGTGGCCGAGCTCCGCGGCGTACGCGACGGTCGGCGTGGCGTACCAGGCCGGGCCCTCGGGACGGGCGCCGTGCGGGGTGAACGGGCTGGGCAGCCGCGGGTCGAGGTCGAGGCCCGAGAGGTCGACGAGCCAGCTGCCGGGCAGCGTCTTGTCGAAGGCCGGAGCCGTGACGTGCACGGGCTCGCCGAGGCCGACCGTGAGGCGGTTGGCGGCCGCGGCGAACGCCATGTTGACGTCGATGCCGACCGCGTACGGCCGCGCGCACTCGGCGTCGGTCAGCAGCTCCGGGTCCCGGATCCAGTCGTACGCCTCCTCGTCGAGGACCTGGTCCGGGGTGCGCTGGTGGCCGCGCGGGTAGAGCTGGGCGACGACCGGGTGCTCGTCGGGGGCCTCGGGGGGCGCGGGATCCACGGCGGTGGTGAGCGAGCCGGGGTTCGGCCCGGAGACGTACGTGCCGGTCGCCTCGTCCTTCACCGCGCGGGTCGGCGGGCGCAGCGCGGTCATCAGCTCCAGGCCCGAGACGGCGGTGGAGCCGCGCGGGGTGAGGACGCGGGTGGCGTACGTGCCGAGCGCGTCGGCGAGTTCCGCGGGCGGGAGCCGGTCGGCGTGGCCCCAGGAGCGGGCGTCGAGGGCGCCCCACGGGAGGACCGCGAGCTGGACGCACTGGCGGCGGCCGCCCGTCACGGGCCGGTAGACGCGGGCCCAGGGCCCGAAGCCGCGCTGCGTCAGCTTCCACTTGGCGCGGGTCAGCTTCCGTACGGCCGGGTGGTCGTCGGGGAGCCGCAGGCCGCGGCGGTCCGCCAGCTCGGCGGGGAGGCCGAGGCGTTCGGCGGCCGCGGCGGTGAGGACGAGCAGCGGGTCGGCGTCCCGGCCGTGGCGGTGCAGCCGCTCGGCGCCGAGCCGCGCCTCGGTCAGCGCCCACGCGGCCAGCGACGCCACGTCCTCGGCCGGGCAGTCCAGGACCAGCCCGCCGACGCAGTACGCCGCGCCGTCCCCGTCGAGGACGGCGAGGGGACCGTGCGCGTAGCGGCCGTCGGTGGCGGCGGGGCGTGCGGGCACGGTCGGCGTCCGGCGTGCGGGGGCGGCGGACACCGGGCGCGCGGGCGCGGCGGACGGCTTCGGGGGGCGGGGCGCGGCCGGGCGCGGGGTGGGGGGTACCGTCTGCTTCGGAGCCTGGGCCGGAGACGCGGGCGCGGGTACTTCCGCGACCGTCTCGGCGACCGGCTCAACGACCGTCTCGGCGACCGGCTGCACCATGGGTGTCGGCGCCGGCGCCGGCTCGGCGACCGGTGCCGGATAGCGCGCCGCCAGCCCCTCCAGGAGGCGCAGGTACGCAGCGCGCTTCGGGGGGCGCGGCTCTGTCCGTCCCGCCTCCCAGGCGGTCACCGTCTCGCGGCGCACCCGCAGGGCACGGGCGACGTCCCCCTGGCTCATCCCCCCGGCCTCGCGCAGCCGTTTGCGCTCCTCGGGCTCCGGCAGCGCGTCGAGCGCGGCGCTCTCCTCCAGCAGCGCGTCGACCGCCGCGAACAGCTCGTCCTGCTCGTGCGACACGAAGATCCACCTCCGCTCGCACCCTACGCGAACCGCACCCCGAAACGCACTCGGAACACACCACGAACGCGCCCCGAACGCGCCCCGAACACACAGGGAGTCCTCATGTCCCGCCCCTTCATCGTCCTCACCGGCGGCCCCGGCGCCGGCAAGAGCACGCTCATCGACCGGCTGGCGGCGCTCGGGTACGCCCGGTCCGAGGAGGCGGGCCGGGGCGTGATCCGGGATCAGGTCGCCGTCGGCGGGCGCGGCCTGCCCTGGGCCGATCCGGAGCTGTTCGCCGAGCTGATGCTGTGCTGGGAGCTGCGCTCGTACCGGCTCGCGGCGCAGCCACAGGGCCACTCGAACGCCTGCGAGCAGTCCCCCGGCCCCGTCTTCTTCGACCGCGGCCTCCCCGACGTCGTCGGCTACCTCCGGTTGCAGGGGCTCCCGGTACCGGCCCATGTGCATGCCGCCGCGCAGACGTACCGCTACCACCGCCAGGTGTACGTCGCCCCCTTCTGGCCGGAGATCTACGCGGCGGACGCCGAGCGGAAGCAGTCCCCGGAGGAGGCGGAGCGTACGTGCCGGGTGATGGTCGAGACGTACGCGGAGTACGGCTACGAGCCCATCGAGCTGGAGCGCGCGCCGGTCGAGGAGCGGGTGCGGGCCGTGCTGCGGATGGTGGACCGCTCCCCGGCGGCCGGGTGACGGACGGCCGCGCGCGGGAACCGGTACCGGGACCGGGGGAAGAGGCGTCGGACCGGAAGGAGCGACCGCATGGCCACCACCACGGACGAGGTACGGGCCGGCCCGTCCCCCCGCAGCATCCGGCTGCCGGGGATCGTGCTGGGCGTGGGCCTCGGCGGGTTCGTCGACGGCATCCTGCTGCACCAGCTCCTGCAGTGGCACCACATGCTGACCAGCACGAACACCGACCGCATCGGCGTGCAGTACTACTCGCCGCACACGGTGTCCGGGCTGCGGATGAACACCGTGTGGGACGGCATCTTCCACACCGTCTGCTGGCTCGCGGTGCTCATCGGGCTGGCCCTGCTGTACTCCCGGGTCACGCACGGCCGGCGGCGGGTGTGGGGCTCGCGGGTGCTGTGGGGCTGGGTGCTGGCGGGCTGGGGGCTGTTCAACCTCGTCGAGGGGCTGCTGGACCATCAGGTCCTCGGCATCCACCACGTGCACGGCGGGCCGTACCAGGTCTGGTGGGACGTCGGCTTCCTGGTACTGGGCGCGCTGCTGCTCCTCGGGGGCTGGGCGCTGCAGCGCGGCGGCCGGGCGTTCGCCCCCGACGAGGCAGTCGCCGGCCGTCGCGGGCGGGTGTCCTGATGGGTGGTCATGAGCACCACACTCCGGGCGCGCACCCGCTGCCCGGCGGCCCGCTCCCGACGGCGGCAGCCGTGGCCGCGCTGGTGCTGCTCGCCGTCGGCTACCTGCTGCTCGTCCGCCGGGCCGCCCGGCGCGGCTCCGCGCGAGGCTGGAGCCCGTGGCGTACGGCGAGTTTCGTGACGGGGTGTGCGGTGGTGGCCGGGGCGCTGCTGCCGCCGCTGGGCGCTTTCGCGCACGCGGACTTCCGCGGTCACATGGCCCAGCACCTGCTGATCGGGATGTACGCGCCGCTCGCGCTGGTCCTCGGGGCGCCGGTGACGCTGCTGCTGCGGGCGCTGCCGCCCCGCCGCGCCCGGCGGCTGACCGGCCTGCTGCACAGCCGCCCGCTGCGACTGGTGGCCCATCCGGTGACCGCGCTGCTGCTGAGTACCGGCTCGCTGGCCCTCCTGTACGGCACCCCGCTGTACGACGCGACCGCCGGGCGCCCCGCGCTGCACTGGCTGGTGCACGCGCACTTCCTGCTCTCGGGCTGCCTGTTCGCCTGGGTCGTGGCGGGGCCGGACCCCGCCCCCGCGCGGCCGGGCGTGCCGGCCCGGCTGGTCCTCCTGGGCGTGGCCGTCGCCCTCCACGCGACGCTCTCCCAGCTCCTGTACGGCGGGTTCCTCATCGGCGTGCACGCGCCGGTCGACCAGGTGCGGGGCGGCGCCGAACTGATGTACTACGGCGGCGACCTCGCCGAGCTGCTGCTGGCCGGCGCCCTGGTCGCCACCTGGCGCCCGGCCCGCGCACCGCGCCGGGGGCGGCTCACCAGTACTCGGCCGGACGCCGCTCCCCGTCGCGAGCCTGCTTAGCCCGACCGAGTCACTTTCCCCGCCCTGGGCAGGGTCCTTCGGTGCGCCCCGCCGCGCGCCGCCGTCGACTCAGGACGATGGTGCGGGTCCATGGCCCGGCGTACGGCCCCCAAGACACGGGGAGCGAGGAGACCAGCAGATGGCTGACCTGTACATCGACGGTGAGTGGACGGAGGCGGCGGCGGGCGGCCGGCGTGATGTGGTCAATCCGTTCGACGCTTCCGTGGTGACGACCGTCGACGACGCGGACGGTACGGACGTCGACCGGGCGGTACGGGCGGCCCGGCGCGCCTTCGACCAGGGGGATTGGGCGAACGCCCCGACCCGGCGCCGCGCCGACGTGCTGCACCGGGTGTACGAGCTGCTGCTGCGCGACCTGGAGGACATCGCCCGCACCGAGACGCAGGACACCGGCAAGACGATCGCGGAGTCGCGGCTCGATGTGGAGGACATCGCGAACGCCTTCCGCTACTTCGCCGAGATCGCCGACAAGGACGGCGGGCGGGTGGTGGACGTCGGCCCGGACGTGCTGAGCCGGGTGGTGTACCAGCCGGTCGGCGTGTGCGCGCTGATCGCGCCGTGGAACTATCCGCTGCTCCAGGCGACCTGGAAGGTGGCCCCCGCGCTCGCGGCGGGCAATACCTTCGTGCTGAAGCCGAGCGAGACGACGCCGCTGACGACGGTCATCCTGTTCCGGCTGCTGGAGGAGGCGGGGGCGCCGCCCGGGGTGGCGAACCTGGTCCTCGGTCCGGGGTCGACGGTCGGTGCCGCGATGACGCAGCACCCGGACGTGGACCTGGTGTCCTTCACGGGCGGGCTGGCCACCGGCCGCACGATCATGGCGGGCGCCGCGGCGGACGTGAAGAACATCGCGCTGGAGCTGGGCGGCAAGAACCCCAACGTGGTCTTCGAGGACGCCGACTTCGACGCGGCGGTGGACTACGCGCTGGACGCGGCCTTCCTGCACTCGGGTCAGGTGTGTTCGGCCGGGTCGCGGCTGCTCGTCCAGGACGGCCTGTACGACCGGTTCGTCGAGGCGCTGGCCGACCGGGCGCGGCGCATCCGGCTCGGCAACGGCATGAAGGAGGAGACCGAGAGCGGGCCGCTCAGCTCCGCGGAGCACCGCGAGAAGGTCGAGAGCTATCTGGAGGTCGCTCGTGACGAGGGCGCACGGCTGGTGTGCGGCGGGCGCCGCCCGGACGACCCCGAGCTCTCCCGCGGCTTCTTCGTGCTGCCGACGATCTACGCCGACTGCGACCGGTCGATGCGGATCGTGCAGGAGGAGGTGTTCGGCCCGGTGGTCACGGTCGAGCGGTTCCGGGACGAGGAGGAGGCCGTCGAGCTGGCCAACGACACGAAGTACGGGCTGGCCGGGGCGGTGTGGACCAGTGACGCGAGCCGGGCGCAGCGGGTGGCGCAGCGGCTGCGGCACGGCACGGTCTGGATCAACGACTTCCACCCGTACGTGCCGCAGGCCGAGTGGGGCGGCTTCGGCCACTCCGGCGTCGGGCGGGAGCTGGGGCCGACGGGGCTGCGCGAGTACCAGGAGGCCAAGCACATCTACCAGAACCTCAGGCCGGCCCCTTCCGGCTGGTTCAAGGGCTGAGGCGCGGGCGTGGCGACCGGAGCGACCGAGGAGCGGGGCATGGCGGACGAGGCGGCGTACGACTACGTCATCGTGGGCGGCGGCACGGCGGGCTGTGTACTGGCCGCGCGGCTGACCGAGGATCCCGACTGCCGGGTGTGCGTGGTCGAGGGCGGGCCCAGCGACGTGGGCGACGAGAAGATCCTGCGGCTGCGCAATTGGATCAACCTGCTGGACTCGGAGTACGACTACGGCTACACGACCGTGGAGCAGCCGCGCGGCAACTCGCACATCCTGCACTCACGGGCGCGCGTGCTCGGCGGCTGTTCCTCGCACAACACCCTGATCAGCTTTCTGCCGCTGCCGGAGGACATGGACGAGTGGGCGGCGCTGGGCTGTACCGGCTGGGACGCCGCGACGGTACTGCCGTACCGCGACCGGCTGCAGAACCGCATCGTCCCGGTGGCGGAGCAGGACCGCAATCCGATCGCGAAGGACTTCGTGACGGCCGCGGCGTCCGCGCTGGGCGTGCCGGTGGTCGAGGACTTCAACGCCCGGCCGTTCGCCGACGGGGTGGGGTTCTTCTCGCTGGCGTACGAGGCGGAGGGCAACAAGCGGTCGTCCGCGTCGGTGGCGTATCTGCACCCCGTCCTGGACCGGCCGAACCTGACGCTGCGGCTGGAGACCTGGGCGCACGAGGTGGTGCCGGACGGGGACGGCCGGATGACGTGCGTGCGGGTGCGGGACAAGGACGGGCGCGAGGCGACGCTGCGCGCTGAGCGGGAGCTGCTGCTGTGCGCGGGCGCGATCGACACGCCGCGGCTGCTGATGCTCTCCGGCATCGGCCCGGCGGACCGGCTGCGCGAGCTGGGCATCGGGGTACGCGCCAACCTGCCGGGGGTGGGCGAGAACCTGCTGGACCACCCGGAGTCGGTGATCGTCTGGGAGACGGACGGGCCGCTGCCGCCGAACTCGGCGATGGACTCCGACGCGGGCCTGTTCCTGCGCCGCGACCCGGACGGCGGGCCGCGCCCGGACCTGATGTTCCACTTCTACCAGGTGCCGTTCACCGTCAATACGGAGCGGCTGGGCTATCCGGTGGTGGGGCACGGCGTGTGCATGACGCCGAACGTGCCGCGCGCCCGGTCCGTGGGCCGGATGTGGCTGCGCAGCGCGGACCCGGCGGAGAAACCGGCGCTGGATTTCCAGTACTTCACCGATCCGGACGGGCACGACGAGAAGACGATCGTGGACGGGCTGAAGGTGGCGCGCGAGGTGGCGGCGACGCCACCGCTGCGGGACTGGCTGAAGCGGGAGGTGGCGCCGGGCCCCGACGTCACCTCGGACGCGGCGCTGTCCGAGTACGGGCGGCGGGTCGCGCACACCGTCTACCATCCGGCGGGCACCTGCCGGATGGGCGCGGCCGACGATCCGATGGCCGTGCTGGACCCGCAGTTGCGGGTGCGCGGCCTGGACGGCATCCGGGTGGTGGACGCCTCCCTCTTCCCGACGATGCCGACGATCAACCCGATGGTGACGGTGCTGCTGGCGGCCGAACGGGCGGCGGACCTGCTGCGGGGCGGAGGCGGCCGGTGATGACCACGGCGAACACCCCGGCGGACGGCGCGGACGGCGGCGGGAGCGAGAGCGGCGACGGCTCCGTCCCCGGCTCGGAGTTCCGCAAGGACATGGGCCCGTGGGCGAACTTCGCGCTGGGCTTCACCTACCTCTCCCCCGTCGTCAGCACCTACACCCTCTTCGCCACGGCGCTCGGCGAGGGCGGCCCGCCGATGGTGTGGGCGTTCGTGCTGGCCGGGTGCGGGCAGTTCCTGGTCGCGCTGGTCTTCGGCGAGGTGGTCGCGCAGTTCCCGATCGCCGGCGGGGTCTACCCGTGGGCCCGGCACCTGTGGGGCAAGCGCTGGGCGTGGATGACCGGCTGGGTCTACATGTGGGCGCTGCTGGTCACGATCACCTCGGTGGCGTACGGCGCGGGCCCCTACATCGCCCTGCTGATCGGCTTCAGACCCACGGTCCACACCACCGTCCTGTGCACGGTGGTGCTCATCATCGTCGCGGTGCTGATCAACTACGCCGGTACGAAGGCGCTTTCGGCGGCGGCCGTGATCGGCTTCGGTGCGGAGCTGATCGGCGCGCTGATCGTCGGCATCTACTTGCTGAGCACGCACCGCGCGCACAACCTCGGCGTCATCTTCGACACGTACAAGACTCAGGGCGACGGCAGCTATCTGCCGGTCTTCCTGGGGGCCGCGATCATCGGCTTCTATCAGTACTACGGCTTCGAGGCGTGCGGGGACACCGCCGAGGAGGTCGAACACCCGGGCCGGGTGATTCCGAAGGCGATGCGCCGCACGATCTACGTGGGCGGCGCGGCGGCCACCTTCACCTGCCTGTCCCTCCTGCTCTCCGTCGCCGACTACGGCGCGGTGATCTCCGGCAAGGACACCGACCCGGTCGTGCACCTGCTGTACGACGCGCTGGGCGAGGTCGGGGCGCGGCTGGTGATGGCCGTGGTCCTCATCTCCTTCCTCTCCTGCACGATCAGCCTCCAGGCGGCGGCCGGCCGGCTGATCTACTCGTACGCGCGCGACCAGATGATCGTCGGGCACCGGCTGCTGCGGAAGTTCGCGCACGCCAGGGCGGTGCCGGGCTGGGCGCTCTTCGTCGCCGCCGTCATCCCGGCGATCATCGCCTTCGGCTCGCTGGTGTCGGCGGACGCGCTCACCAAGATCGTGTCGTTCGCGATCCTGGGCATCTACGGCTCGTTCCAGATGGTGGTGCTGGCCGCGCTGCGCGCCCGGCTGAAGGGCTGGAAGCCGAGCGGCGAGTACCGGCTCGGCCGCTGGGGGCTGCTGGTGAACGCCGGGGCGCTGGCGTACGGCATCTTCGCCATCGTCAACATCTGCTGGGCCCGCACGCCCGAGGCCGCCTGGTACGACAACTACATCGTGCTGCTGTGCGGCGGCGTCGTCGTCCTGGCGGGCGTGATCTACATGTTCACCACGCACCATTACGGGCGCAGCGACGCCCCTTGCGGGGACGCGATCCCGGAGTCGCGGCGCTGAGCCGCCGGCTGCCGGGCGCGCGGCCGCCGCTCGCCCGGAGGGCCGCGTACGCGGCACCCGTCAGCACCGCCGCC
>NZ_JBEPFC010000183.1:0-13159 GCF_040301705.1 Streptomyces sp. NPDC000151
CCGGCATCCCGCCGCAGGGCGGGCCGCAGCAGCCCCCGGCACAGGGCGGCGCGGCTCCGCAGGCGGCGGGCGACCGCAGCCCGACCACCTTCCACCAGCTGGACCTCGGCCGCGTCATGCGCATCGGCCGTGCCCTGGAGAACGAGCTGGTCGTCTCCGACCTGCAGGTCTCCCGGCACCACGCGGAATTCCGGGCCACGCCCGACGGCCGCTTCGAGATCCACGACCTGGGCAGCCACAACGGTACGTACGTCAACGGCCAGCCGGTCCCCAAGAGCGGCTCGGCCCTCATCGGGCCCAACGACACCGTCGGTGTCGGTCACTCGACGTTCCGGCTGGTCGGCGACCGGCTGGAAGAGTTCGTCGACACCGGTGAGGTCTCCTTCTCCGCGCGCCACCTGACCGTCACGGTCGAGGGCGGCAAGCAGATCCTGAAGGACGTCTCCTTCGGCGTGCCCGAGAAGTCGCTGGTCGCGGTCATCGGCCCGTCCGGCTCCGGCAAGTCCACGCTGCTCAAGGCGCTCACCGGTTACCGCCCCGCCAACCAGGGCGACGTCCTCTACGACAACCGGAACCTCTACAAGCAGTTCGCCGAGCTGCGGCAGCGCATCGGTCTGGTCCCGCAGGACGACATCCTGCACAAGGAGCTGACCGTCCAGAAGGCGCTGCGGTACGCGGCCAAGCTCCGCTTCCCCGGTGACACCGCGGAGGCCGAGCGCGAGGCCCGCATCGACGAGGTGCTGCACGAGCTCAAGCTGCACGTGCACAAGGAGAAGAAGGTCACCTCGCTCTCCGGCGGCCAGCGCAAGCGCGTCTCGGTCGCCCTGGAGCTGCTGACCAAGCCGTCGCTGATCTTCCTGGACGAGCCGACCTCCGGCCTGGACCCGGGCATGGACCGCGACGTCATGAAGCTGCTGCGCGACCTCGCCGACGACGGCCGCACGGTCCTGGTCGTCACGCACTCCGTCGCCGAGCTCGCGCTCTGCGACAAGCTGCTGGTCATGGCGCCCGGCGGCGGCGTCGCCTACTTCGGCCCGCCCGAGGAGGCGCTGAACTTCTTCCAGTACGAGACCTGGGCGGACGTCTTCTCGGCGTTCGAGAACTACCGGGACTACGACTGGATGGGCCGCTGGCGCGGCTCCCCGCACTACCAGATGTACGCGGCCGACATCGACGCCGTGGCGCCGCAGTCGGTCAGCGTCCAGGCGCCGCCGGCCCGCATGCAGAAGTCCCAGAGCTGGGGCTCGCAGCTGTGGACCCTGATGCGGCGGTACGTCTCCGTGATCGCCTCCGACCGCGGTTTCCTGGGCCTGATGCTGATCCTGCCGGCCGTGCTCGGCGTGGTCTCCATGCTGATCCCCAGCGACTTCGGCCTCGGATACGGGCCGCTGAACCGGGCCCGTACCAACCGCGACGCCACGACGATCATGCTGATCCTCACGGTCGGCATGTGCTTCTCCGGCGCGGCCAACTCCGTACGCGAACTGATCAAGGAACGCGTCATCTACGAGCGCGAACGGGCCACCGGCCTGTCCCGCTCGGCGTATCTGATGTCCAAGGTGATCGTGCTCGGCCTGGTCACGGCCGTGCAGGGCGTGATCATCGCGGTGATCGGCTTCTCGACCCGGAACATGCCCTCCGAAGGCCTGATCATCAAGGACCTGCCCGCCATCGAGATGACCGTCGCGATCATCGCGCTCGGCTTCACCTCGATGATGTTCGGCCTGCTGATCTCCGCGCTGGTCAAGACCGCCGAGAAGACCATGCCGCTGCTGGTCATGTTCGCCATCGTGCAGGTCGTCTTCACCGGCGTGCTCTTCCAGCTCTTCGACACCCCGGGCGTCGCGCAGGTCTCCTGGCTGATGCCCTCGCGCTGGGCGGTCGCCGCGCTGGGCGCCACCGCGGACCTGAACACCCTGCTCCCCTGGGAGAAGGGCAACCCGGACCCGCTGTGGCAGCACCAGACCGGCGTCTACGTGATGGACATGGTCTTCATGCTGGCGCTCGGCGTGATCCTCGCCTTCGCGGTGGCGCGCCTGCTGCGCCGCCACGAGCCCGAGGTCATGCGCAAGTGACGCTCCCCTGAGGCAGCGCATACGAAGAGCCGCGAGGGGCGGCACCCGGGAATCGGGTGCCGCCCCTCGCGGCGTTCATCGTCCGGCGCCGGTGCTCCGGCGCGCCGCAGTGGCTCAGTACGCCGAGTCGACGTTGTCCATCGAGCCGTACTTGTCGGCCGCGTAGTTGCAGGCGGCGACGATGTTGGCGACCGGGTCGTACAGGTCGTTCGCCGTGCCGGCCACGTGGTACTGCTCGAAGGTCGGCTGGATGACCTGCAGCAGGCCCTTGGACGGGATACCCATCTGGGCGTTCACGTCCCAGTTGTTGATCGCCCGGGGGTTACCGCCGGACTCACGGATGACGTTGCGCTTGATGCCCTCGTAGGAGCCGGGGATCCCCTTCTGCTTCATGATCGAGAGGGATTCCTTGATCCAGCCGTCGAGGTTGTTGGCGTAGGTGACCGGCTTGCGCTCGGCGGACCGGCTCGCGGCCTGCGTCGTGCGCTGCTGGTCGGCCTTGTTCTTGGCGGCCTCCTTGGCCTGCGCGGCCGCGTCGGAGGCGGCCTTGGCCTTGGCCTCGGCGGCGGCCTTGGCGTCGCCCTCGGCCTGCTTCTTCGCGGCGAAGGCGGAGGCACCGGCCTGGTCGGCGGCACGGGTGCTGTCCTGGGTCAGCTCGGCGTTCTGGGCCTTGGCGGCCGCGTTGTCGACCAGGCTGTACGCCGAGGAGTCGTCCACCACGTGGTAGGCGACGGGCTTCACGTTCTGGGCCGTCGCGGAGTGGGCCGGCTCGGCGTTGGCCGAACCCGGGACGACGGCGAAGACCACGGCCGCGGCGCCGCCCGCGGCAACTGCGGCGGCGGAGAGCTTGTGATTCCGGTTCAGGCGGCTGTAGCCAGGAATGGCGTGCAGGGGCATGCGGAAAGAACCTCTTCCAATGGGGGACGTCGCGTGGGCCGGATTGGCGCGAGAACGCCGAGATCCTTTTCCACGGCGCCGGGCGACGTCAGCCATTGTTAGCGGTCGAAATTTGACCCTGCAATCATGTGACGTACGAAGCTGGATAGTGGAACCTCGGGCCACCGAATTGCGTCCGAAAGCACTCAGTCCAAGGGGTGCACCGGATCAACTCCTGCGGCTGCCCACATTCACACACCACTAACGCCGGTCGTAAGTGATGTACGCCCTATGCCCGGGCTCACATGTTTAGAGACGCCGGCTGCCGTTATGTCATTGACTCCATACGGAAAGTGAGCGCCGTCCGGGCAAGGAAAAGGCCGCCTTCCTTTCCCCTATATATAGGGGGCAGAAAGTCCCGGCCCCGGGGCGCCGATGGTCCTCCGCCGGCCCTACGCCCCAGGACCTAGCCGGGGCCCCGCCGCAGGCGGATACGTGCCGTGCGGGCCGCCGGTACGGTGAGTCCATGACCAAGGGACCAGGGGCGGAGCGGGGAGCCGGGCTCTCCGCGGTGAGCGGCGCCATCCTCGCCATGAGCCGGCACCTGGAGGTGCGCGACGTCCTCAAGACGATCGTCGCGTCGGCCCGCGAGCTGCTGGACGCGGAGTACGCCGCGCTCGGCGTGCCGGACGACCACGGCGGCTTCGCGCAGTTCGTCGTGGACGGGGTGAGCGAGGAGCAGTGGAAGGCCATCGGCCCGCTGCCCCGCCAGCACGGCATCCTCGCCGCGATGCTCCAGGAGGCCACCCCGCAGCGCCTCGGCGACGTCCGCCAGGACCCCCGCTTCGAGGGCTGGCCCGGCGCCCACCCCGAGATGTCCGACTTCCTGGGCATGCCGGTCGCCGACGGCGACGAGATCCTCGGTGCGCTCTTCCTCGCCAACAAGAGGTGCCCGAAGCCGGCCGGCGGCTGCGGCTTCACCGGAGAGGACGAGGCGCTGCTCGGCATGCTCGCCCAGCACGCCGCCATCGCCCTGACCAACGCCCGGCTGTACGAGCGCAGCCGCGAGCTGACCATCGCGGGGGAGCGCGCCCGGCTGGCGCACGAGCTGCACGACGCGGTCTCCCAGAAGCTCTTCTCGCTGCGGCTGACCGCGCAGGCCGCCACCGCCCTGGTCGACCGCGACCCGGCCCGCGCCAAGGGCGAGCTGCAGCAGGTCGCGCGGCTCGCCGCGGAGGCCGCCGACGAGCTGCGGGCCGCCGTGGTGGAGCTGCGCCCCGCGGCCCTGGACGAGGACGGCCTGATAGCCACGCTGCGTACCCAGATACAGGTCCTGGACCGCGCGCACAGCGCCAAGGTCACTTTCGCCTCCCACGGGCTGCGGGCGCTGCCCGCCGCGCAGGAGGAGGCGCTGCTGCGGGTGGCACAGGAAGCCCTGCACAACGCGCTGCGCCACGCCGACGCGCAGCGTGTCGACGTCACTCTCGTACGCCACTGGCAGGGCGCGGTGCTCCGGATCGCCGACGACGGCCGCGGCTTCGACCCCGGCGCCGTCCGCCGGGCCGGGCGCCACCTCGGCCTGGTGTCCATGCGGGACCGGGCGAGCGGCGTCGGCGGCACGCTCACGGTGGAGTCGGAGCCCGGCAAGGGCACCGCTGTCGAGATGGAGGTCCCCGGTGGCTGACGGAGGCAGGGGCCCGCTCGGCGGCCCCATCAAGGTGCTGCTGGTCGACGACCACCAGGTCGTACGGCGCGGGCTGCGCACGTTCCTGGAGGTACAGGACGACATCGAGGTCGTGGGGGAGGCCGCCGACGGCGAGGAGGGGGTCGCCGCCGCCGAGCGGCTCGAGCCCGATGTCGTACTGATGGACATCAAGATGCCCGGCATGGACGGCGTCGAGGCGCTGCGGCTGCTCCGGGAGCAGCACAATCCCGCCCGCGTGCTGATCGTGACGAGCTTCACCGAACAGCGGACCGTCATCCCGGCACTGCGGGCGGGCGCCGCGGGCTATGTCTACAAGGACATCGACCCCGACGCGCTGGCCGGCGCCATCCGGTCCGTGCACGCCGGGCACGTCCTGCTCCAGCCCGAGGTGGCCGACGCGCTGCTCAGCCAGGAGGACACGGGCGGCGGCCAGGGCCGCGGCGGCTCCCTCACCGACCGGGAGCGCGAGGTACTGGCCCTGATAGCGGACGGCCGCTCCAACCGAGAGATAGCCCGCGCCCTGGTCCTCTCCGAGAAAACGGTCAAGACCCACGTCTCGAACATCCTCATGAAACTGGACCTGTCGGACCGCACCCAGGCAGCCCTGTGGGCGGTCCGCCACGGGGTGGGCGCGTAAACGCTGCTGTACGGCGCTGGTGGGGGCCGCGCGCAGCGCGCCCCTTCAGGGGCGCGGGGAACTGCGCGCCCAGCCACAACGGTGCCGCGCCCGGGCGCATACCGACACCCCTACGGCGCCCGCCGCTCCCGCTCCTCCACAGCCGCGTTGTACGCCGCCACCTGCGCCCGCCGCGCAGTCCGCTCAACCGGACGCAACGCGTCCCCGCGCGCGGCCATCTGCGAGGCGCTGACCGCCGCACCGTGCTCCCGGCCGTCCCCGCCCGCAGGGCGGCTCGCGATGCCGATCAGCGCGCCGACCTTCTGCGCCAGCTCCAGCACCCGCACCGCGCGCGGCGGATACCCCGGCGCCAGCAGCTGCCGCCCGGCCTCGGCCCGCGCCCGATACGCCGCCAGCGCCGCGTCGGCGACCGGGCCCGATCCGGCCACATCCAGCTTCGCCAGCAGCTCCGTCGCCTCCAGCAGCGCCTGCGTCAGCTCCCGCTCCGCCTCGCCCAGCGAGGGCACATCGGCCGGCGGCGCGTCCCGTACGGCCATGCAGTGCCATACGACCTCGACGTGCACATCGCCCTCGGGCCCGGCCTCGTGCACCTCCGGCACCAGACCCAGCGCCACCCCGCACGCGGTGACCGCTTCCTCGGCCACTATCGCGCGGGCGTTGAACTCCGGCGGGCCGCTCAGTCCCAGCGGGTGCCCCGGCACCGGCAGCGCCACCCGCAGTCCGGTCGCGCCCAGCGCCCGCAGCCGGCCCAGCGCGAGCGTCAGCCCCACAGGGCCCGGCTCGCCGGGCAGCCCGGTGACGCGGTGCACCGCGTCACCCTCGGCGATCCGCTCCGCTGCGTCATCAGGTGGGACAAGCCCGGCCAACAGGGCGTTTCCCCACGCGGCCAGCCGTCCTGATCGAGGTTCATCGAGCATGGACCCAGCCTAAGGACAGCCGCTGACAATGGGTGGCGTAGGTTTGCAGAGGGCTGCGCCCACAGGCGCACCGACGACCGAGATGCAATGGGAGACAACGCGCTCATGAGCGATGTTCTGGAGCTGGTGGACGTATCCGTGGTCCGCGAGGGCCGGGCTCTGGTGGACCAGGTCTCCTGGTCGGTGAAGGAGGGAGAGCGCTGGGTGATCCTGGGCCCGAACGGCGCAGGCAAGACCACCCTCCTCAATGTCGCCTCCAGCTATGTCTTCCCGACCACGGGCACCAGCACGATCCTCGGCGAGACGCTCGGCAAGGTCGACGTCTTCGACCTCCGCCCGCGCATCGGCATGGCCGGCATCGCGCTCGCGGACAAGCTGCCGCGCCGCCAGACCGTGCTGCAGACCGTGCTCACCGCCGCGTACGGCATGACCGCCACCTGGCAGGAGCACTACGACCAGGTCGACGAGCAGCGCGCCCGCGCCTTCCTCGACCGGCTGGGCATGACCAAGTACCTCGACCGGAAGTTCGGCACCCTCTCCGAGGGCGAGCGCAAGCGCACCCTCATCGCCCGCGCGATGATGACCGACCCGGAGCTGCTCCTGCTGGACGAGCCGGCCGCAGGGCTGGACCTCGGCGGCCGCGAGGACCTCGTACGCCGCCTCGGCAGACTCGCCCGCGACCCGTTCGCACCGTCGATGATCATGGTCACCCACCACGTCGAGGAGATCGCGCCCGGCTTCACCCACGTCCTGATGATCCGTCAGGGCAAGGTGCTCGCCGCCGGCCCCATCGACCTGGAGCTGACCTCCAGCAACCTCTCCCGCTGCTTCGGCCTGCCGCTCGTCGTCGAGCGCAACGGCGACCGCTGGACCGCCCAAGGTCTGCCGCTCGCCTGACAGTTGGCGCGGAACGGGCCCTGACCGAGGTCGGGGCCGAAAAGCCCCGGCCCGATCCGGCCGCGATCGATCGCACCCTGTCCGCGACGCCGTCCGCGGATCTACCATGACACCGTGGATGCATGGGTGTGGTGGCTCATCGCTGCCGTAGGACTGGGAATTCCGCTCGTCGTCACCGCGATGCCCGAATTCGGGATGTTCGCGGTCGGCGCCGTCGCCGGTGCCGTGGTGGCCGCCCTGGGCGGCGGCATGGTCACGCAGGTCGTCGTCTTCGCCGCGGTCTCGATCGCGCTCGTCGCCGTCGTCCGCCCGATCGCCAACCGCGCCCGCTCCCGGCGACCGGGCGTGGCCTCCGGCATCGACGCCCTGAAGGGCAGGCAGGCCACGGTGCTCGAACGGGTCGACGGCTCCGGCGGCGGCCGCATCAAGCTCAACGGCGAGGTCTGGTCGGCACGCGCACTGGACGAGGGCCAGGTGTACGAGCCGGGGCAGAAAGTGGACGTCGTGGACATCGAGGGAGCAACCGCCGTCGTCATGTGACGTTCCTGCTCAACAGCCCTCTGCGGGACCGGAGAACGGCCTGCGCAAGAGGTGAGTCTCTGAAAGACTCGATCAACGACTCGCCGGGCGGGACCGGCCGACAGCTATGGAAGGACACGAGGAGCCACTGTGGAACCGATCATCATTGTCCTGATCATCCTGGTGGTGCTGGTGTTCATCGCACTCATCAAGACGATCCAGGTCATTCCGCAGGCCAGCGCCGCCATCGTCGAGCGCTTCGGCCGCTACACCCGCACGCTGAACGCGGGCCTGAACATCGTCGTGCCGTTCATCGACTCCATCCGCAACCGCATCGACCTGCGCGAACAGGTCGTGCCCTTCCCGCCCCAGCCGGTCATCACGCAGGACAACCTCGTCGTCAACATCGACACCGTCATCTACTACCAGGTGACGGACGCCCGCGCCGCGACGTACGAGGTCGCCAGCTATATCCAGGCGATCGAGCAGCTCACCGTCACCACGCTCCGGAACATCATCGGCGGCATGGACCTGGAGCGCACCCTCACCTCCCGCGAGGAGATCAACGCCGCGCTGCGCGGCGTCCTGGACGAGGCCACGGGCAAGTGGGGCATCCGCGTCAACCGCGTCGAGCTCAAGGCCATCGAGCCGCCGACCTCCATCCAGGACTCGATGGAGAAGCAGATGCGCGCCGACCGTGACAAGCGCGCCGCGATCCTCCAGGCCGAAGGTGTCCGGCAGTCCGAGATCCTGCGCGCCGAGGGCGAGAAGCAGTCCGCGATCCTCCGCGCCGAAGGTGAGGCCAAGGCCGCGGCCCTGCGCGCCGAGGGCGAGGCCCAGGCGATCCGTACGGTCTTCGAGTCCATCCACGCCGGCGACGCGGACCAGAAGCTGCTCTCGTACCAGTACCTCCAGATGCTTCCGAAGATCGCCGAGGGCGACGCCAACAAGCTCTGGATCGTGCCCAGCGAGATCGGCGACGCGCTCAAGGGCCTCGGCGGCGCCCTCGGCAACTTCGCGCCCGGCGGCGGCACCCCGCCCGCCCCCACCACCCCCCTCGAGAAGCCGTCCATCGACTGACACCGCGCCACGGCCGTCTCGGACCGTGGTCCCGCAGCGCACCCACCGGACCCCTGGTGCATGATCGGTTCATGACGCACCGATCACGCGCCAGGGGTTCCGCATGACCTTCTGGGAAGCGCTCGCCGTCTTCGCCGCGGGGCTGGGCGCCGGAGCCATCAACGTCGTCGTCGGCTCCGGGACGCTCATCACCTTCCCGGTCCTGCTCGGCATCGGCCTGCCACCCGTCACCGCCAACGTCTCCAACAACCTCGGCCTCGTGCCGGGCTCCATCAGCGGTGCCATCGGCTACCGCCGCGAACTGCGCGGCCAGGGCCGCCGCATCCTCCGCTTTGGCGCCACGGCCCTCGTCGGCGGCCTGACGGGCGCCGTCCTGCTGCTCGCCCTGCCCTCCGACGCCTTCGCCGCGATCGTCCCCGCCCTCGTCGCCATCGCCCTCGTCCTCGTCGTCCTGCAGCCCCGGCTGTCCGCCGCCGTCAAGGCCCGCCGCGCCCGCAACGGCACCGTCCCGCACCGCGACGGCGGCATCGCGCTCCTGACCGGCCTGCTGTTCTCCAGCGCGTACGGCGGTTACTTCGGCGCCGCCCAGGGCGTCCTGTACATCTCCCTGATGGGCCTGCTGCTCGACGAGGGCCTGCAGCGCGTCAACGCCCTCAAGAACGTGCTCGCGCTGGTCGTCAACGGCATCGCCGCGGTGTTCTTCCTCTTCGTCGCCGACTTCGACTGGACGGCCGTCGTCCTGATCGCCGTCGGTTCCGCGCTCGGCGGCCAGCTCGGCGCCAAGATCGGCCGCCGGCTGCCGCCCGCCGTCCTGCGCGGCGTCATCGTCGTGGTCGGCGTGGTCGCCATCGTGCAGCTGGCGCTGCGCTGAGGGCCGGTACTCGTACGCGTCGAGTACCGGCCCTCAGCCACCCTCAACCGTCCTACGCGGGCAGCGCCAGCCAGTCCGGCAGCTCGTCCCGCAGGGACGCCCCCAGCGCCGCCAGCATCGTGTCGGCGGGCGTCGGCACGAACGGCCGCCGCAGCAGCTCCATCCCCGCCTGCTCCGGCGTCCGGTCCGCCTTGCGGTGGTTGTCCTCGGCACAGGAGGCGACCGTGTTCAGCCAGGTGTCACCGCCCCCATGCGCCCGCGGCACGACATGGTCGACGGTCGTCGCCCGCCGCCCGCAGTACGCGCACCGGTGCTGGTCCCGCACCAGTACGCCGCGCCGCGACCACGGCGCCTGTCTTCGGAACGGCACCCGTACGTACCTGCTCAGCCTGATCACCTGCGGTACCGGGAGATCCACCGCGGCGCCCCGGATGCGCAGCCCGGGGTGCGCCTGCTCGACCACGGCCTTGTCCTGCATGACCAGCACGACCGCGCGCCGCAGCGACACCGTCGACAGCGGCTCGAAGCTCGCGTTGAGGACCAGCGTCTCGCGCATCCCGACCACCTCCCGCATCCCGTCCGCCGCTCGGCGAAGTGGCTCCACTGTGCAGTTCCAGTGATCCCCCGGACAACGCAATTTCCGTATGCCGCAAGGGAGATGACAGGTGAGCAGCGGACGAACGAATGGCGAACCGGGAAGGGGAGCGAGCAGCGGAAAAGGGGTACGCTCCGGGCCCCGTCCCCCGTGACAAGGGACCCGGAGCGTCACGGCAGCCGGCGCGGGCGTCCGACACGAAGCGGACTCCGGCAGACAGCGGGGGACACACCTGCGCCCCGCCGCCCCCGCCACTGCGGTGCCGACTGCCCGACGGCCATATGGCACCGTCGGCCAAGCACCACTGTGCGATCCGGGGCGCCGGGGCGCAACGGAATTACGGGCGAGCCCGCGTCACCCCTCGGCGGGGATCTCGTACTCGCCGATCAGCTGGGCCCGGCCCAGCGTGTGGAACCGCAGGTTGAAGCCCACCACGGCAGGCGACGCGTCCGCGTCCGGGCCGAGCTTCTCCTGGTCCACCGCGTACACGGTGAAGACGTAACGGTGCGGGCCGTCCCCCGGAGGCGGCGCCGCGCCCCCGAAGTCACGCGTCCCGTAGTCGTTCCGTACGTGCACCGCGCCCTCGGGCAGGCCCTTCATGTCACCGGAGCCCGCACCGGCCGGCAGCTCCGTCACCGACGCCGGGATGTCGAACACGGACCAGTGCCAGAAACCGCTGCCGGTCGGCGCGTCCGGGTCGTAGCAGCTGACGGCGTAGCTCCGGGTGCCCTCCGGGGCGCCCTCCCACCGCAGCTGCGGCGAGGTGTTCCCCGCGCTGAGCACCTGGGCGTCCGCCAGCGTCCCGCCCTCCTGCAGATCGTCGCTCACGACGGTGAACGAAGGCACCTGCGGGTGGAAATCGTGCGGGAGCGGCCGCCGCTTCAGCTCGGACACTGCAACACCTCCTGATCGTGTACTGACGTTTCCCGGCCAGGTTAGAACCAGTTGCGCTTGCCGCCCACCTCGGCCAGCCACTGGTTCAGGTACGCCGCCCAGTCCGTGCCCTGGAAGTCGTGCAGGCCCACCTCGAAGGCGCGGTAGGTGTCGCTCCCTTCGGTGAACAGCCCCGGCTTCTTGTCCATCTCCAGTACGACGTCCATCGCCCGGTCGTCCGCCACGAAGGACAGCTCGACCTGGTTCAGCCCCCGGTACTGCTGCGGCGCGAAGAACTCGATCTCCTGGTAGAAGGGCAGCTTCTGCCGCGAGCCCCGGATGTGCCCGCGCTCCAGGTCCGCGTTCTTGAAGCGGAACCCGAGCTGCCCGAAGGCGTCGAGGATCGCCTGCTGCGCCGGCAGCGGGTGCACGTTCACCGGATCGAGGTCACCGGAGTCGACCGCACGGGCGATCGCCAGCTCGGTCGTCACGCCGACGTTCATCCCGTGCAGGTGCTGCCCCAGGAACGTCGTCACCGGCGTCTCCCACGGGATCTCCAGCCCGAACGGCACGGTGTGCGCCGCGCCGGCCTGCACCTCGAAGGCGCCGCCCAGCTTCTGCTTGGTGAACTCGATGCTCTCCTTGCGCTCCCCCTCGCTGGTCTCGACCTCGACCACGGCCTGCAGCCCGACCGACAGCCCCTCGATCTGCTGCGGCACCGAACCGCCCTGGATGCGCACCTCACCCTGCACCACGCCACCGGGGACGACGTTCTCCTCGAAGAGCACCGTCTCCACCGACGCGCCTCCAGCACCCAGACTCGCCAGCAGCTTCTTGAACCCCATTGATCGTCCTCCCCAGGCACGTGCCTGTTCTTCGGTGATGTCCGGCCGCGGCACACCTGCCCGGTCCGGGTCCGATCCCTACGAACGCGAAACGGCGTACGGCGGTTCCCCCGGCGGCCGGTCGCCGCACGCCCACACCCTGCCAAGACGCGGTACTTCCCGGCCACTCCGCGGTCCCCGAAGAGAACGGGCGAGGTCCACTACCCTGGGAACGCATGATCTCCGAACCCACCCGTATGCCGCTCCCGCGGACATTCTTCGACCGCCCAGTCCTCGAAGTCGCCCCCGATCTGCTCGGCCGCACCCTCGTGCGCAGCACCCCCGAGGGCCCCATCGAACTGCGCCTCACGGAGGTCGAGGCGTACGACGGCGAGAACGACCCCGGCTCGCACGCCTACCGGGGCCGCACCGAGCGGAACGCCTCGATGTTCGGCCCGCCCGGACACGCGTACGTCTATTTCATCTACGGCATGTGGTTCAGCCTCAACCTGGTCTGCGGCCCCAACGGCTACGCCAGTGGTGTCCTGCTGCGCGCCGGCGAGGTGCTCAGCGGTACGGAGCAGGTGGCCGAGCGCCGCCCGAAGTCCCGCCGCCCGAGTGAACTGGCCCAGGGCCCGGCCCGGCTGGCCACCGGCCTCGCCATCGACCGGCAGCTGAACGGCACGGACGTGTGCGCGGGCCCCGGTGCGCCGCTGTCCGTCCTCCAGGGCACGCCGGCCGCCCCTGACCTGGTACGCAGCGGACCGCGCACCGGTGTCGGCGGCGAGGGCGCGACCCACCCGTGGCGCTTCTGGATCGCGGGCGACCCGACGGTCAGCGCGTACCGGGCACACGTCCCCCGGAAGCGCCGGACCAGGGCTGCTTGACTCTGCCCGGGCAGAGCCGTAACGTGGCCCGAGCCGCTTGAGACGGGCAGCGCTATGTGCGCACGCCGCAGGCGGCACCACCATCACTTTCGAACGACTCCCTCAATCGGGTCTCCATCGGCGTTGCCGAAAAACAGACTGCGATTGCGTCGGTCCGACCCCGTCGGCGCCGATTATGAGCAATCAAGGGAATCCGCTAAAGTGAGGGCACGCCGAAAAGCCCGCAGTGCAAATTGCAGCTCTACGGCGAACCCCGCCGACGGGAATCGGAAACGAATTCGGACCGACTGCGACTTTCGAGAAGCAGGGGAAAGAATGAGGATCTGATAGAGTCGGACTCGCCGGAAGGGAAAGCCCGAAAGGGCCGGACCGGAAAGCAACCCCGCTCCGACAGGGGGCCGGA
>NZ_JBEPFC010000184.1:0-13058 GCF_040301705.1 Streptomyces sp. NPDC000151
CCGGCCGCCGCCCGCCGCGCCGCGGGCCCCGGTCCGAGCGGGCCCGCCCGTCGACGACCGCCGCCACCAGCGCCAGTACGACCACGGCCAGCACCGCCGGCCACCATGAGGTGTCCACGCCTGCCTCCTCGCTCGCCGCCGCTCACCGTACCCCCGGTATCACCCGCGCCCCCCAAAGGCCCACCCGGACTGGTGATTCCGCCCACAGCTCGCCCCGCTGGAGGAGCCACCGGCCCTTTCGCGCCTTACCCTCGTGGGCACTGCAACGAGTGGTACGGACCGGCCGAGCACGGCCCAAGCCCCGCATGGACCCGCCGCACCGCCCCCGCCCCCGGAGGTTCACGCCCCTATGAAGCTCACTGTCGTCGGATGCTCGGGGTCGTTCCCTTCGACGGAATCGGCCTGTTCGAGCTACCTCTTGGAGGCCGACGGCTTCAGGCTGCTCATCGACATGGGCAACGGTGCCCTCGGCGAGCTGCAGCGCCACTGCGGTCTCTACGACCTCGACGCGGTTCTCCTCTCCCACCTGCACGCCGACCACTGCATCGACCTCTGCGGATACTTCGTCGTGCGCTACTACCGCCCCGACGGCGGCCGCTGCGCCCCGATGCCGGTCTACGGCCCGGCCGGCACGGAGCGCCGCCTCACCGCCGCCCACGCCGACCTGCCCACCGAGCACGCCATGAGCGAGGTCTTCGACTTCCGCACGCTGGCCCCCGGCACCTTCACCGTGGGCCCCTTCACGATCCGTACGGAAAAGGTCAGCCACCCCGTGGAGGCGTACGGCTTCCGCATCGAGCACGGCGGCCGGTCGCTGACGTACTCCGGCGACACCGGGATCTGCGAGTCGCTGCACACCCTCGCCGAGGACACCGACTTCTTCCTGTGCGAGGCGTCCTTCACGCACGGCAAGGAAGACATCCCCGACCTGCACCTCAACGGCCGCGAGGCGGGCGAGCACGCGGCCCGCGCCCGCGCCGGCCGGCTGGTGCTCACCCACATCCCCCCGTGGACCGACCCCGGCATCAACCTCCGCGACGCCCAGGAGGTCTTCGAGGGCCCGGTGGAGGTCGCGAAGGCCGGGGCGGTGTACGAGATCTGACGCCCCGTGCCCTGACGTCCCGTAGACGTCTCGTACAGCACGAGGCCCCCGGAACCGTACGGCTCCGGGGGCCTCGTGCGTCACGAGCGGGGACTCACGCCTTGGTGAGGTCCTCGACCTCCTCCTCGGGCTCGCGGCCCGGGGTGGTGAGGTTGAACTTCGTGATCGCGAAGCGGAAGAGCACGTAGTAGACCACCGCGAAGACCAGCCCGATCGGGATGATCAGCCACGGCTTGGTGGCGAGGTTCCAGTTCAGCGCGTAGTCGATGAAGCCCGCGGAGAACGTGAAGCCGTCGTGCACCCCGAGCGCCCAGGTGAGCGCCATCGACACGGCGGTCAGCACCGCGTGGATCACGTACAGCACCGGCGCGATGAACATGAACGTGAACTCGATCGGCTCGGTGATACCGCAGACGAACGAGGTCAGGCCGAGCGAGACCATCATGCCCAGGACGGCCTTGCGGCGCTCCGGGCGCGCGGTGTGCGCGATGGCCAGCGCGGCGGCCGGCAGGCCGAACATCATGATCGGGAAGAAGCCCGACATGAACTGGCCGGCGCTCGGGTCACCCGCGAAGAAGCGGCCGATGTCGCCGTGCACGACCTTGCCGGCCGCGTCGGTGAAGTCACCGAGCTGGAACCACGAGACGGTGTTCACGAACTGGTGCATGCCGATCGGGATCAGCGCGCGGTTGATCAGCCCGAAGAGGCCCGCGCCGACCGCGCCGAGACCGGTCATCCACTCGCCGAAGCCGGAGATCGCCTCGCCGATCGGCTCCCAGACCAGGGTGAAGAGCACGCCGACCGCGGTGCCGACGAAGGCCATGATGATCGGGACCAGCCGGCGGCCGTTGAAGAAGCCGAGCCAGTCCACCAGCTTGGTGCGGTGGAAGCGCTGCCACAGGATCGCGGCCAGCAGGCCCATGATGATGCCGCCGAGCACGCCGGGGTTGTTGACCACCGGCTCGACCCACTTGCCGTGGTCGATGTGGCCTTCCTCGACGGGGAACGCCTTGAGGACATTGCTGTAGACCAGGAAGCCGACCAGGGCGGCCAGCGCGGTGGAGCCGTCGGCCTTCTTCGCGAAGCCGATGGCCACGCCTATGCAGAACAGCAGCGGCAGGTTGTCGAAGACAGCACCGCCCGCCGCGGCGAAGACCTTCGACACATCGATCCAGCCCAGGCCGTCCTTGCCGAAGACGTCGGGCTGGCCGAGCCGGTTGAGGATGCCCGCGGCGGGCAGGACGGCGATCGGCAGCTGGAGGCTGCGACCGATCTTCTGCAGGCCCTGGAACAGGCCGGATCCCCGCTTCTTCGCGGGTGCCGCCTTGCCGGCGGTGGCCGTACTCATCGGATTCCTCCTGGTGAGGCGGGCTCAGGGGAAAGGGGCAGCCCGCTAGTTTGGTCTACACCACTCAGTGGTTTAGACCATACTTAGCATGTCGTCACCGCATAAAGGAATCCGTTCCTCCCGATCGTTACGACGGCACGCGGAACGGCTCCGGAATCCATTATTCCGGAGCCGTTTTCCGACCACACAGGGGCATTCCCCGACCACACAGAGGCGTTCCCGACCCCGCAGGGGAGTCCGCCGCCCGCAGCTACTTCACGTTCTGCTGCTCCATCGCCTCGCCCACTTCCTCCGGCTCGCGCCCCGGAGTCGCCAGGTCGAACTTGGTGATCACGAAGCGGAAGACCGCGTAATAGACCACCGCGAAACACAGCCCGATCACAATGATCAGCCACGGCTTGGTCGCCAGGCTCCAGTTGATGACGTAGTCGATCAGACCCGCCGAGAAACTGAATCCGTCGTGCACCCCCAGCGCCCAGGTCACCGCCATCGACACGCCCGTCAGCACCGCGTGCAGCGCGTACAGCAGCGGCGCCACGAAGAGGAACGAGTACTCGATCGGCTCGGTGATCCCCGTGACGAACGACGTCAGACCGACCGACAGCATCATGCCCGCGATCTCCTTGCGGCGGTGCCGCTTCGCGCAGTGCGTGATCGCCAGCGCCGCCGCCGGCAGCGCGAACATCATGATCGGGAAGAACCCGGACGTGAACTGGCCCGCACTCGGATCGCCCGCCAGGAACCGGTTGATGTCACCGTGCACCACCGTCCCGTCCGGCTTCGTGAAGTCGCCGAACTGGAACCACATGAACGTATTCAGGAACTGGTGCATGCCGATCACCAGCAGCGCACGGTTCGCGACACCGAAGATCCCGGAGCCCGTCGAACCCAGATCCACCATCCACTTGCTGAAACTCGTCAGCGCGTCACCGATCGGCGGCCACACGAACAGACAGACCACCGCGAAGAGCAGCGCCACGAACGACATGATGATCGGGACCAGCCGGCGGCCGTTGAAGAAGCCGAGCCAGTCCACCAGCTTCGTACGGTGGTACCGCTGCCAGAACCACGCCGACAGCAGCCCGATCACGATGCCGCCGAACACCCCCGGATTCTGGTACCCGGCCGGCGTCCCCGTCCCGTCCTTCGCCACGCACGCGCCCCCCAGCGGCCCGCCGCTCACGAAGGTCGCGCCGCTCGCGCAGTCCACCGGGAACTGGTGCAGCACGTAGTAGTACACGAGGAAGCCCGTGACGGCCGCCAGCGCCGTCGACCCGTCCGCCTTCTTCGCCATGCCGATCGCGACGCCGACACAGAACAGCAGCGGCAGCCCCAGCGAGGAATCCAGCAGGGCCTGCCCGGCCCCGGCGAACACCTTCGCCACGTCGTCCCAGCCCAGCCCGTCCGCGCCGAAGACATCGGGCTGCCCGAGCCGGTTCAGGATGCCCGCCGCCGGCAGCACCGCGATCGGCAGCTGCAGGCTGCGCCCCATCTTCTGCAGGCCCTGGAACAGCCCGCCGCCCCACTTCTTCCTCGGCGCCGCCGCCGCGTCCGAACTCATCCGCATCCTCCCGGCCGCCGGCCCCACGACGGCCGACTCGTGCTTGCCGCATACTGGTGGTGTAGACCATTCGTAGTGGCGCTACGGGGCCTCCCGGAGGCAACTCCAGGTGGTCGCCATCATTCGCCAGGCAACGGACATACGCCCGTCCAACAGGGCTGAACGTGCGTTACCGTGTGGAATCCTTCGGCACAACCGCCGACGGCCGAGACAAGCAGGAGTGGACATGGCCAGCAAGGCTGAGAAGATCGTCGCCGGGCTCGGTGGCCTCGACAACATCGAAGAGGTCGAAGGCTGCATCACCCGTCTCCGCACCGAGGTTGTCGACCCCTCCCTCGTCGACGAGGCCGCCCTCAAGGCCGCCGGCGCGCACGGCGTCGTGAAGATGGGCACCGCCATCCAGGTCGTCATCGGCACCGACGCCGACCCGATCGCCGCCGACATCGAAGACATGATGTGAGCATCGCGCATCGGAACATCGCGCAACGAAACCGCGATGTGAGCTGAGCCGACGGCCCCCGCCGCGCTCGCCCCGAGGCCCCTTCCGTACGTGCGTACGCACCGGAACGGGGCCTTCGGTATTCCCGATAGGGTCGGCACCATGTCTCGTATCGACGGCCGCACCCCCGAACAGCTCCGCCCCGTCACCATCCAGCGCGGATGGAGCAAGCACGCCGAGGGCTCCGTCCTCATCTCCTTCGGCGACACCAAGGTCTTCTGCACCGCCTCCGTCACCGAAGGCGTACCGCGCTGGCGCAAGGGCAGCGGCGAGGGCTGGGTGACCGCCGAGTACTCCATGCTGCCGCGCTCCACCAACACCCGCGGCGACCGCGAATCCGTCCGCGGCAAGATCGGCGGCCGCACCCACGAGATCAGCCGCCTCATCGGCCGGTCCCTGCGCGCCGTCATCGACTACAAGGCCCTCGGCGAGAACACCATCGTGCTGGACTGCGATGTCCTCCAGGCCGACGGCGGTACCCGTACCGCCGCGATCACCGGCGCGTACGTCGCGCTCGCGGACGCCGTCGCCTGGGCCCAGGGCAAGAAGCTCATCAAGGCCGGCCGCAAGCCGCTCACCGGCACGGTCTCCGCCGTCTCCGTCGGCATCGTCGACGGCACCCCCCTCCTCGACCTCTGCTACGAGGAGGACGTCCGCGCCGAGACCGACATGAACGTCGTCTGCACCGGCGACGGCCGCTTCGTCGAGGTCCAGGGCACCGCCGAGGCCGAGCCCTTCGCCCGCGACGAGCTCAACGCCCTCCTCGACCTGGCCGTCACCGGCTGCACGGACCTGGACAAGGCCCAGCGCGAGGCCCTGGCGCAGACGCTCTGACCGCCGCGGGGGCGCGGCGGCGCACCCGGCCGTGCGCCCCGCCGCCCCGCCTTCCGGCGATCTGTGATGTTCCCCTCGTGGGACCTGCATCTCTAGGAATGCTCGCGGCACGGGCGCAAGGTGGGACATGCACCCCGTATCTCCCGTACGGGCACGGGGCGCATCTCTCCCCCCAGCACCCCACGACGAGGACTCCACCGTCATGCCTGCTGAAGCCGCTGCCGCCGCCCTCGACGCGCCTGCCGCCCGCACGGGCGGCCCCGACGACCACTCGCCGTGGATGGAACACGTCCTCGGCTGGACCCTCGTGGTCGTCCTCGCGATGTTCCTGACGCAGACAGGTCTCATCACCGGACTTTTCTGACGTTACGCCGCGAAGGCAGCGGTAATCGCGGCCACAATCGCGGCCGGTCGGCAACCAAAACCGGGCGCCACGCGTTCCTCCCTTTACCTGTTCATTGCAAAGAGAGGGCCCGTCCATGTCCGCACACCGCTCCGTCCGTCGCCGAACGGTCATGACCGCCGCCTCCGCCGTGGCGGCCATCGCCCTGGCCGTCCCCGCGCTCTCCGGCTGCGGTGCCGTGCAGACCGCACTGGACTGCGCGCAGACCGCCGCCGCGGTCGGCCAGAACGTCGACGCCCTCCAGCAGGCCGTCTCCGGCGGCGCGGACAACCCCGCAGAGGCCCAGCAGGCCCTCGACAAGATCGACAAGAACCTCGGCGAGCTCGGCGACAAGACCGACAACGCCGACATGGGCAAGGCCGTCGACGACCTCTCCCGCGGCGTCAAGGACGCCCAGAAGTCCCTCGACCAGGGCAAGACCCCCGACACCACCCCCATCGAATCCGCCGCCTCGGAACTCACCAAGATCTGCACACCGGGCTGAGGCCGGGGTCGGGGGGCGGGGCCGGGGCTCGCGTCTGGGGGACGGGGCGGCGGGCCGGGGCCCGCTCGGGCCGTGCTCGTAGCCCGCCCCGGACGTGGTCCGTCCCGGACCGGGATAATCCCTCACCATGAAGCACCAGCGCCTGATCCTCGCCACCCGCAACGCCGGCAAAGTCACCGAACTCCGCGCCATCCTCACGGCGGCCGACCTCGACATCGAGCTGGTCGGCGCCGACGCCTACCCGGACGTCCCCGACGTGAAGGAAACCGGCGTCACCTTCGCCGAGAACGCCCTCCTGAAGGCCCACGCCCTCGCCCAGGCCACCGGCCACCCCGCCGTCGCCGACGACTCCGGCCTCTGCGTGGACGTACTCGGCGGCGCCCCCGGCATCTTCTCCGCCCGCTGGGCCGGCCGCCACGGCGACGACCAGGCCAACCTCGACCTGCTCCTCGCCCAGCTCGGCGACATCGACGACGAACACCGCGCGGCCCACTTCGCCTGCGCCGCGGCACTCGCCCTCCCCGACGGCACCGAGCGCGTCGTCGAAGGCAAGCTGGAGGGCACCCTCCGCCACACCCCCACCGGCACCGGCGGCTTCGGCTACGACCCGATCCTCCAGCCCGAAGGCGACACCCGCACCTGCGCGGAACTGACGGCAGACGAAAAAAACGCCATCAGCCACCGAGGCAAGGCGTTCCGCGCTTTGGCCCCGGTCGTACGTGAGCTGCTGGGCTGACCGGCCTCCACGAGATGCCGAAGGCCCGGCCTCCTAGGTGCGGGGCCGGGCCTTCGAAACCATGGTCAATAAGTCGTGCGGCCGGAGGGACTCGAACCCTCAAGGGATTTCTCCCACAGCATCCTAAGTGCTGCGCGTAGGCCAATTCCGCCACGGCCGCTAGCCGCCAGCCATGGTACCGGCTGGCGGCTGACGTGCGTCTGCGGCAGGGGATCAGGGGCTACTCGAGCGCTTGCCGCCTCCTCGGCACCAGGTACGGGTGGTCGCATGGCAGTTGGGGCAGAGAAGCCGCAGGTTCTCGAGCCGATCGTCGCTCCAGTCGCCGTCGATGTGGTCGATCTCCAGCGTCATCGGCTTACCGGTCCAGACCGGCCCGGTGCCGCACTCGAAACAACGCTCGGCTACGCCCACTTGTCGTAGCGCGCGGCGGAGCAGCACTGTCTTCGTCCGGCGCGTGCCGTCGTGCTTCACCAGGATGCTCTCCGGTGGCCTCATGGGCGTCGTGCCCGGCTTGCCCCGCCGGTGCCCCTGGCCGAGGAAGTGTGATGTGTCGAGATCCCGCTCGGAGATCCAGTGCCTGAGCAATTGCCGGGTGCGGCTGTTGTCGGGCAGGTCGAGTTTGCGCAGGGCATCCGCCAGCGAAAACGAAGTGGAAACGACCTTGGGCAGTGCGCGAGGGGCGGTGGCGCCGTACCGCGCGTACTTCCGGCGGTGGAAATGCGAAACGTCGATGCCGAAGTGCTCGAAGCGCTGCAGCAGATAGCGGCGCAGCCGTTGATAAGGGCGAGTGCCGAAGAAGGTGATGACTTCGTCGATGTCCGTGCAGGACTGGGCAGCTTCGGCCATCCGCTCTCGGGTGTACTTCAGCCCGCTGCTCACGTCGTCGCCTCTCCGGCCGGGCCTACGGCCCTGCGGCGTTTGTTCCTGCCTCGGTAGGTGTCGGTGCACGAGTGGCAGTTCGGGCAGAGGAGGCGCAGGTTCTCCAGGCGGTTGTCCCGCCAGTTGCCGTCGACATGGTCCACCTCCAGCGGCAGTGGGCGGCCGCGCCAGAGCGTGCCCGTTCCGCAGAGGGCGCAGCGTTCGGACACGCCGTGGGCCAGCATGGCGCCCTTCAGCCGGTCGGGGTGGGTGCGGCGGGCGTTGGCCGGGTCCTGCTCCACGAGGAGCTCTTCGAGAGTGCGCCGTCGATGCGGGCTGCGCTTCGTACGCTCGCTTTCGCCGAAGTGTGACGTGTCGATCCCCAACGCCCGTATCCGCCGGCTGATGTGGGTGTGGTGGCCGCCGACGACGTCGAGGCCCAGGTGGCGGAGGACCTCGCACATGCTGGTCGAAGAGGTTACGGCTGCTTCGAGGACGTCCTTCGTCCAGCGCGTGCCCTCCCGTTGGAAGTGGGAGGTGTCTATGCCCAGGGCCTTTATGCGGGCGCGGAGGTAGCTGCGGGACGGGCCCTTCGGGTCCACGCCGAGTCGGCGTAAGGCTTCCGAGAGGGTGTGGGAGGCGGCCACGGCCTCGGAGAGGCGGGCGTGGGTGTACGGGCTGGCGGGCATGGACGTTCCCCCGTTCGGTGACCGGTCGCTTCGGCGGCCGATTGTTCTGGTGTCGAACGGAACAACGGGCCTCGCTGGGCGGGGGTTACGCGGAGTGACGGGCAGGAATGAAGAATCCCCCGATCGAGTGATCGGGGGATTCGGGGAGGGGTTCAGCGCGTGGTCAGAAGCGGGGGTCCGGGGACTGGGCCGAGACCATTTCCACCGCTTCTTCGTGGGTGGCTACTGAGGGCGGGGAGCCCTCCAGGGGCTGTTGGGCGGTTTCCTTCATGAAGAGGACGGCGATGACGCCGATGAGGGCCGCGCCCATGGCGTAGTACGCCGGGACCATCTCGTTGCCGTGGAAGGCGCCCATCAGGGCGGTGATGACCAGGGGGGTCGTGCCGCCGAAGAGGGACGTGGAGAGGTTGTAGCCGATGGAGAGCGAGCCGTAGCGGACGTTGGTCGGGAAGAGGGCCGGGAGGGCCGCCGACATCGTGCCCAGCAGGCAGACCAGGGAGAAGCCCATCAGCAGCATGCCGATGCAGACGAACAGCAGGCTGCCGTCCTTGACCAGCAGGAAGGAGGGGATGGAGAGGACGAAGAAGCCGAGCATGCCGGTCATGAGCAGCGGCTTGCGGCCGAAGCGGTCGTTGAGCCGGCCGACGAAGTTGATGACCAGCATCAGGACGACCATGGTGCCGAGCAGCACCAGCAGGCCGTGCGACTCCTTGTAGTGGAGCGTGTCGGTCAGGTACGTCGGCATGTACGACAGCAGCATGTAGTCGGTGATGTTGTACGCGCCGACCAGACAGATGCACAGGATGAGCGCGGGCCACTGCTGGGAGAAGATCTCGCCGAGCTTCTTCTTGGGGGCGTTCTCGGAGAGGTGCGAGAACTCGGCCTCCTCCTCGGTGAGTGAGCCCGTGGCGCTGTGCGTCTCGCTGGCCTCCAGCTTCTGGAAGGCCGGCGTCTCGTCGAGCTTCATCCGCAGGTAGAGACCGACGATGCCGAGCGGGCCCGCGACCAGGAAGGGCAGCCGCCAGCCCCAGTCGCCCATGGCCTCGGAGCCCAGCGAGGTGTTCAGGAGCAGGACCAGGCCGGCCGCGCCGGTGTACCCGGCGAGGGTGCCGAACTCCAGGAAGCTGCCGAAGTAACCGCGCTTCTTGTCGGGGGCGTACTCGGCGATGAAGGTCGAGGCGCCGCCGTACTCACCGCCCGTCGAGAAGCCCTGGACCAGCCGGAAGAGGATCAGCAGGACCGGCGACCAGACGCCGATCGAGGCGTACGACGGGATGAGGCCGATGGCGAAGGTGCCGACGGCCATCATGATCATGGTGAAGGCGAGGACCTTCTTGCGGCCGATGCGGTCGCCGAGCGGGCCGAAGTACGCGCCGCCGATGGGCCGTACGAGGAAGGCCACGGCGAACGTCGCGAACGAGGACAGCAGGCTCGCGGTGTCGCTGCCGCTGGGGAAGAAGACGTGGCCGATCGTGACCGCGAGGTAGCTGTAGATGCCGAAGTCGAACCACTCCATCGCATTACCGACGGCGGCGGCCTTGACGGCGCGCTTCACGATCTTTTCGTCGGTGATGGTGATGTCGGTGCGGCGGAGTTTGGGATTCCTGCGGCGGGCGACGGCCCGGAAGAGCGCGCGGTGGCGCCTGACTGCCTCCCGATCCAGCTCGGTCCCGGAGGCGGCATCGGTACTGCCGGTCGGCACGAGTGCGGTCCTCTCGCTCGGTCGGTCCGCGCACTGCGCGGTGGGCTCGTTTCGAAAGGGGCGTCTGCGCGGTTACGGAGTCGGTCAAACCACTTTGGCGGCAGAACGCGATATTCGTCACTCGGTGTAGGCCGTTTAGGGTCGGTGTGAGGGGGTTCCGGAAGGGGGCGGGAGGGTCCCGGCCGCGGGCCGAGAGCGGCCCGCGGACCGAGGAACGCCCCGGCCGTTACAGGCCCAGGTCCTTGATGATCTTGGCGACGTGGCCGGTGGCCTTGACGTTGTACAGCGCGCGCTCGACCTTGCCCTCCTCGTCGACGATGACGGTGGAGCGGATGACGCCGGTCACCGTCTTGCCGTAGAGCTTCTTCTCGCCGAAGGCGCCGTACGCCTCCAGGACGCTCTTGTCGGGGTCACCGAGGAGGGTGACCTTCAGCTCCTCCTTCTCGCGGAACTTCGCGAGCTTCTCGGGCTTGTCGGGGGAGATGCCGATGACGTCGAAGCCGTGGCCGGCCAGGAAGTCGAGGTTGTCGGTGAAGTCGCACGCCTGCTTCGTGCAGCCGGGGGTCAGGGCCGCGGGGTAGAAGTAGACGATGACCTTGCGGCCCTTGTGGTCGGCGAGCGAGACCTGCTTGCCGTCCGCGTCGGGGAGGGTGAAGGCGGGGGCGGTGTCGCCGGGCTGCAGTCGCTCGCTCATGGCTCTCCTCATGGGTGGGTCGGTGGGCGTGCCGACCGCGGTGGTCACTTGTTCTGTTCCGAGGTTACTGAGGTCCACCGGCGGCCCCTCCCGCCATCGGCCGGTTCCCCTCTTTGTACGCCGCGTGGGCGCGTTGATCGGGGGTGCCGTGGAGCGGGACGGGTGCTGAGCTGACAGACTGTCCATCAGGAACCATCGAGGATCTGTACTCACCGGCCGAGACGACGGAGGCAGCGCGGTGTCGGATGCCAGGACCCCTGCGCAGATCGAGGCGGACATTCTCCGCCGGCGGCAGGAGCTCGCCGTGACGCTCGACGAGATCGGCGTGCGGCTGCACCCCAAGACGATCGTCGGCGACGCGAAGGCGAAGGCCGCGGCGGCAGTTGACCGTACGGCCGGACGGGCGTACGTGGTCGCGAACCGAGCCGTCTCCGACGTCCGCGCGCAGCTGGTGTCGGAGGACGGCGCGCCGCGGATGGAGCGGATCGTGCCGGTGGCGCTGGTCGCGGTGGGTCTGGTGGGGCTGCTGGCGATGGGCGCACGCAAGCGCCGGTCGTAGGCACCAGCCGTACGCATCGGTCGTACGCACCAGTCGTAGCCATGAGGGCCCTGGCTGCCGGGCCGGGGCCCGGCTCGTGCCCCGGGGCAGGTACGGTCTTGGCGTGAGCCCGAACAACACTCAGGACAGCCACGACAAGCTGCCGATCCGGATGCTGCACGACCGGGTGCTCGTCCGTACCGATATCGCCGAGGGCGAGCGACGCTCGACCGGCGGCATCGTCATCCCGGCGACGGCCGCGGTAGGCCGCCGGCTGGCGTGGGCGGAGGTCGTCGCGGTGGGGCAGAACGTCCGTACCGTCGAGCCGGGGGACCGGGTGCTGTACGACCCGGAGGACCGCGCCGAGGTGGAGGTGCGCGGCGTCGCGTACGTACTGATGCGGGAGCGCGACCTGCACGCGGTGGCGGCGGAGCGCCTGGAGGGCGCCGAGGACTCCACCGGGCTGTACCTCTGACCCGGGACCTCCGACCCGGGCCGATAGGCCTGACCTGTACGAATATCCCCGCGGGCGGTGACCGGTGTCACCGCCCGTTTCGTCGTGGCTTGCTAAGGTCGAAGACATCCCGACGAGACGCGCCGTACCGGGTCATGACAAGACGACGCACCCCCTGTAGATGCGCGCACGCGTGTGCGCTGGTCATGGAGGTGCCGTCATGGCATGGATACTGCTGCTCGTCGCCGGTCTGCTGGAGGTCGGCTGGTCGATCGGGATGAAGTTCACCGAGGGATTCACCCGGCTGTGGCCCAGCCTGTTCACGGGCGCGGGCATCATCGCGAGCATGGCCCTGCTGTCGTACGCGGCGAAGACGCTGCCGATCGGTACGGCGTACGGCGTGTGGGTCGGCATCGGTGCCGCCGGCGCGGCCGTGGTGGGCATGCTGGTGCTGGGCGAGCCGGCGACCGCGGCCCGGATCTTCTTCATCTGCCTGCTGCTGGTGGCCGTCGTGGGTCTGAAGGCGACCTCCGGGCACTGAGAGAGCACGCAGGGCACGCAAACAAAGCGCGCGAAGCACGCAGAGAGAGACCCCGGTGGCCGTCCGGCCGCCGGGGTCTCGCGCGTGTTACTGCCGGCCCGGCGGCGTTTCGGGCGCTCCGCCCGGGCCGCCGCCGCCCGGTTCCACCGTCGGGAAGTCCTCGGTGGGTGCCGTGGTGGGCGGCGGCTCGGTCGGGAAGGTGGGCTGCGGCGGTTCGACGGTGGTGGGCGGCGCGGTGGTCGGCGGGAGGGTGGCCGGGGACGAGTTCGGCGGCGGGGTGCTGGGCGCCCCCGTGTCGCCGCCCGGGGCGGTGGGCGACCCGGTGGCCGTGGGCGCCGGGTCGGTGGCGCCGCTCTCCAGCTCGAGGTCGAAGTCCTTGGCGGGCTTGCCGTTCAGCGCGGCCGCGGTGTAGTCGGCCCAGATCTCGGCGGGGAAGCCGCCGCCGTTGACGCGGGCCAGGCCGCCCGCGCCGTACAGCGGTTCCTGCGCCGCGGTCTTGGGGTTCTGGCCGAGTACGGCGACGACCGTGGCCAGGTCGGGGGTGTACCCGGCGAACCAGGCGGCCTTGTCCTCCTCGGCGGTGCCGGTCTTGCCGGCGGCGGGGCGGCCCGCCGC
>NZ_JBEPFC010000185.1:0-12801 GCF_040301705.1 Streptomyces sp. NPDC000151
CGCCCCGCGGCCCTGTGCGCCCCCGACGGCCGGCCGCTCACGCGCCTCGTCGCCGGCGCCGCCCACCTCCTCGACACCGGCCTGCTCGGCGCCGGCGCCTTCGCGCCCGGCCTGCTCGACAGCACCCGCGCGGAACAGGTGGCGAGGCTGCTGAACAGCCCTGCCCTGGACACCGGCTGGGGCCTGCGCGGCCTCGGTGGCAAGGAGGACGGGTACAACCCCTTCGGCCACCGCAGCGGAGCGGTCCGCGTGCAGGAGACCGCCGTCGCCGCCTCGGCCCTGGCCGCCGCGGGCCACGCAGCGGCGGCGGCCTCCTTGATCCGGGGACTGCTGGACGCCGCGGAGACCTTCGGGTACCGCCTGCCGGAGATGTACTCGGGACAGCAGCGCACGGGCGACGGCGCTCCCGTGGCGCACCCCACGGCCTGCCGCCCGGCGGCGGTGGCGGCGGCCGGCGCGGTGCACGCCCTTATCGCCCAGGCGGGCATCCGCCCGGACGTCCCCGGCGGCACGCTCTCCGTGCGGCCCGCCGCCGGCACGCCGCTGGGCGCCCTGCATCTCACCGGCCTGACCGTCGCTGAGCAGCCCTTCGCCGTCCATGTCAGCGGCCGTGGCCTGGGAATGGTGGAGGAGGCGGCGGATGGGCTGCAACTGGGGGCGTGAAGGCGCGGACGGCCTGTTTATCGTCAGGCGGACGACTATGATCGCGGCATGCCTCCCTACGACCCGTCGGCCTTCCCCCCGTTCGCCGTCACCGTCGACCTGGTCGTGCTCACCGTGCGCAGGCACGCGTTGTGCGCGCTGGCCGTGCGCCGCGGTGAGCCACCGTTCCCGGGGCGGTGGGCCCTGCCCGGCGGATTCGTGCGGGCCGATGAGGACCTGGAGACCGCGGCGGCCAGGGAGCTCGCCGAGGAGACCGGCCTGCACGCCCACGGTCCGGCGGGCCCGCAGCCGTTCCCCGGTGCCCACCTCGAACAGCTCGCCACGTACGGAGACCCCAAGCGCGACCCGCGGATGCGGGTGGTCAGCGTGGCCCACCTGGTGCTCGCCCCCGACCTGCCGGCGCCGCGCGCGGGCGGCGATGCGCACAGCGCGCGCTGGGCCCCGGTCGAGACGCTCCTGGGGCAGGAGAACGGCCTCGCCCGCGACGGCGAACCGACCGCCTCACTGGCCTTCGACCACGCGCGCATTCTCGGGGACGGCGTGGAGCGCGCCCGCTCCAAGATCGAGTACTCCTCGCTCGCCACCGCGTTCTGCCCGCCGGAGTTCACGGTGGGGGAGCTGCGCCGGGTGTACGAGGCGGTCTGGGGCGTGGCCCTGGACCCGAGGAACTTCCACCGCAAGGTGACCGGCACGCCCGGATTCCTCGTCCCGACCGGTGGCACGACGACCCGTCAGGGCGGCCGCCCCGCACAGCTGTTCAGGGCGGGCGGCGCGACCCTCCTGAACCCACCGATGCTCCGCCCCGAGGTGTGACCCCGGGGCCCTGACGCCCTCCCGCCCGCGCTCGACTCGCCGGCCCCGGCCCCGGCTCCTTGGCCCGGAGCGGACGGCGTCCGCGCGCCGCGAGGACACGAGCAGCGCGGCGCACTCGGCATTACGGGCAAATAGGACATTGCGGGTTACCTTGGCGGGGTGAGTCCTTCAGTCCCCGCAGCACTCGCAACTGCCGCCGCCCTCGCCCCCGTGCCCCTCCGCGCTGCCACGCCCCTTCGCGCTCCTGCCGTCTCCCGAGCCGCAGTTCCCCACCGCGCTCCTGCCGCCCTCCGCGGGCCCGTTTCCGTTCCGGGGGCCGGCGCGGGGGCCGACGCGGAGGCCGATGCGGGGGCGCGTACCCGACGAGGCGCGCGATGATCCAGGCCGTCGGACTGACCAGCGAAGCCCGGCGCGGCCTGCCGCCGGCCGTGGACGACCTGACCTTCGAGGCGCCCGCCGGCGCGGTCACCGTCCTCCTCGGCGCCCGGGGCGCGGGCAAGACGACGGCCCTGCGCCTGATGCTGCGGCTGGAGCGCGGGCGGGGCATCACCCTCTTCCGCGGCCGCCCCCTGCACCGCCTGCCGAACCCGGCGCGGGAATTCGGCGTGCTGCTCGGCGACGTGCCCGGCCATCCCGCCCGTACGGCCCGCTCGCACCTGCGGATGCTCACCGCCGCGGCCGGAGTCTCCCCGGGCCGCGCCGAGGACGTCCTGGAGGCCGTCGGCCTCGGCGGCCTGGCGGAACAGCGCCTGGGCGAGTTCTCGCGCGGCATGGACCGTCGGCTGGGCATGGCGGCCGCCCTGCTCGGCGACCCGTACGCGCTGCTCCTCGACGAGCCGGACGACGGCCTGTCGCCGCGCGAGACGGCCTGGCTGTACGGCCTGCTGCGGGGGTTCGCCGAGCGCGGCGGCAGCGTGCTCGTCACGGCGTCCGACCCCAAGGCGGCCGCCCGGCTGGGCGACCGGATCGTCACGATCGAGGACGGCAGGCTGCTCGCCGACCAGGAGGCCGGGGACTTCGCGCACACGCGACTGCGGCCCCGCGTCAGCGTGCGGTCGCCGCACGCCGACCGGCTGGCGGCGCTCCTGGTCGACGAATGGCAGCGCGCCGACCCCGCGGTGGACCCGCGCGCGGAACAGCCGCTGGAGGTCGTACGGGAGAGCGGCAATCGCCTCGCCGTGTACGGGAGCAGCTGTGCCCTGGTGGGCGACACGGCCTTCCGGCACGGGATCCTGGTGCACCAGCTCGCGGACGAGACGGGGGACGCCAGGCCGGTCGTGCCGCTCAACCGGGCCGACGGCCGGGTGGCGGCGAGGCTGACGGCCGGTCATGGCGCGGTGGTGGCCGCGGAGCCGGCCAAGTCCGAGGCGGACACCGAGAAGGACGACGCCCGGTACGCCGGGGCGGCGCGCCGAGGACCCAACGAGCCGCGGGCGGAGTCGCGGGACGAGGACCGTACCGAGCCGCACACCGAGGACCGTACCGAGCCGCACGCCGAGGCAGGGGACGGGCAGCGTGCCGAGGCGCACGCCGACGCGTGGGGCGCCGGCGAAGAGCGCGCGCACGCCGGCGAACCGGTGCGCAAGGACGCCGGAGGGCACTGCGCCGTGGTCTCCGGCCCCGTCGCCACGGGGAACACGGGCCGGGCCGACGGCCTCCACGCGACAGGCCGGGTCGTCACCGTGTCTTCGTCCTCCCGGGCCCTTCCGCTCACGAAGGACCCCGACGGCGAACTCGCGTCCACCCTCGAACTCGCGCCCGTGCCCGCCGACGATGGGGTCAGTGGGGCGGCCGCGGCCGGCCCCACCGGCACCCCGCCCCATGGCACAGCGGTCCACCTCGCGGCCCCTCGTGCGCCGCGCACCTCCCCGCCCCCGCGCGGCAAGGTGCCGGCGGCTCAGCTGGTGCTGCCGCGGCTGTCCGCACCGGGGCCCGCCTGGCCGGTCCGTTATGAGCTGCGGCGAGCGGCCAGTGACCGTACGGGAATCGTCGTAGGCCTTCTCGTACTGGCGATCTCGCTCGTCCTGGCATGGGTACTGGCGCGCACCGGTGGCACACCGGCGACACGCGTACTGATGGGCTGGCCGGACCGGCTGCCGTTCCCGCCCGCCGCGGTGGGGGCGGGACTGATCGGCGCGCTCGCGTTCGGACAGGAGTTCCGGTACCCGGCGCTCGCGCCCGAACAGGGCTCCGTACCCCGCCGACTGCGGCTGCTGGGCGCCAAATTGCTGGTCAGCGCGGCGAGCGCGCTCGTGCTGGCGTCGGTCTCGCTCGTCATCGATGGCGTGCTCGTGGGCTACGTCTTCGGCGCGCAGGCGTTGCCCGCGGTCGCCGACTGGCCGCTGCTGTCGCTCGGTTGGGGCGCGCTGCTCATCGCGTCCGCATGGGCCGGCCTCCTGGCGGCGGGGATCTTCCGGTCGACGGCGATGGGGCTGGCGACAGTGCTGGCGGTGCCTGTCGCCGTGGTCCCGCTGATCCAGGGATTGTTGAGCGATCCGGCCGCCCGTTCGATGGTCGGCTTCCCTGCGCGGGTACGGACGACGGCCGCGGTCGACTGGCCGTCCGGCGTCGATCGGCTGACCGATGCCGCCTGGCGGCTGGCGGCGCACCCGGTGGCCGGCGCGATGACGCTGTCGCTCGCGGCCCTGTTCTGCGCGTACGCCCTGACCGCCCTGCGCGGAAGAACACGTTGAGGCCGCGAGCAGTCCAAGGGCGAACAGATCACGAGTCGAAGAGGCACGAGGCGAAGGGGTGAGGAGAGGAGCGAAAAACGGAGGAGCGGGGAGGCTGATGGTGAAGGTGAGGGAGAAGCGAAAGACGAGGTGAGCGGAGGGGCAAGAGCGGCGCGGTACTCATGAGGCTCCGGCGGCTTCCCACGTCCCACGCAGCGCGAACTGGCCAGAACTCCGCGTAATGCGTCTGCTTCCTTCCGATAAAGCGTCAATTGTAGGGTGATGGGCGATCACCCTTTCGTGTGCTTTTCACCAAAGACCTCAAGGCGCTCCGGCACGTCGCCGACAAAGGATGCGTGAGTACCCTTGCGCACACCATGATGACCGCGACTCGCCCCGCCGACACCGGCCTGACCGGCCCGGGCGAGCTCGACCGCTACCCCTACGCCGACGCCGTCGGCGGCGAGCGCACCGACCGTGTGGCTCCCGTGTGGGACGGCCACGAAAGCGAGATGGGCCGGGTCGGCCGTCGCGCCGCCGGCAGCCGTGGCCGTGGCCTGCACGGCCAACTCGTCCAGCAGCTCGGCCAGATGATCGTCTCCGGTGACCTCGGGGCCGACCGTCCACTCGTACCCGAAGAGATCGGCCAGCGCTTCGAGGTCTCCCGCACCGTCGTCCGCGAATCGCTGCGCGTCCTGGAGGCCAAGGGCCTGGTCAGCGCGCGCCCGAACGTCGGCACCCGAGTCCGCCCGGTCAGCGACTGGAACCTCCTCGACCCCGACATCATCGAGTGGCGGGCCTACGGCCCCCAGCGCGACGACCAGCGCCGCGAGCTGTGCGAGCTGCGCTGGACCATCGAGCCGCTCGCCGCGCGCCTCGCCGCGGGGCACGGCCGTGAGGACGTGCAGCAGCGCCTCGCCGACATGGTCGAGATCATGGGCCACTCCGCGGCCCAGGGCGACTCGCTGACCTTCGCCCGCGCGGACGCCGAGTTCCACTCGCTGCTCCTCCAGCTCACCGGCAACCGCATGCTGGAGCACCTCTCCGGCATCGTCTCCGCAGCGCTCCAGGTCTCCGGCGGCTCGCCCCTCGGCTGCGAGCACCCCGTCGAGACGTCCGTCGGCCAGCAGATGAAGATCGTCGACGCGATCGGCGCGGGCGACGCGGCGGGCGCCGAGGTCGCGATGCGTCAGCTCCTCGCGACCGGCGGTGAGGCCGGAGTGCCCGGCGGGAGTGGTGCGGCGGACCACGTGGTGCCCGCGCCCCGCGAGCACTGACCCCCCTGGAACCCACGTCACTCCCAGGCACCCCGCCCTGAAGAAACCGTACGCCGCACCCCTGCGCGACCGGCCGCCTCCCGGCGGCGGCGCACCCGCCTCCGCGAAGAGGGCGGCAAGGCGGCGCAGGCACCGTACGCACCCGTACGCGCACACCGAGGAACGCAACCCACGCGGTCGACGCAGCCGAGGCGGCGCATGCGGCCGACGCGGCAAGCGCGGCGAACACCGCGACGAAGCAACGCGGCGAACGCAAGGAAGAAGCAACGCAGCGAACGCAAGGCAGAGGACTCCGTACGTGCCGACGGGCCGTACGAGCCAGCGGGGCGGTCGCCGAGCCGCACGTCTCCGTGCGGGGCGGCCGCCTGCCCGGCCGTGTCCCTCGTGGCCGCCGAGGCTCCCTTCTCGCCTCCTTCTCTCCAGTACGCCCCCACATCGAGCAAAATGTGTCGTTATGGGGTGTGACTCGGGCCACGCGGATTGGGCGTAACGCTCTGCGGGGAAGCGCGATGACTTAAGAGGTGATAGCCGAGGAGGGAATACGGCGGCCGCTTGCGGCGCTGTCCCAACTCCCTGGTTGCCCCTGCGCCGTCGGCCCACCCCCGTCGACGGTCGTCGGCTCCGGTCCACAGTGGACGGAGCCGGAAGCCGTTTCCATCGTTCCGAGAGGTTGTTCGTGTCGGCCAGCACATCCCGTACGCTCCCGCCGGAGATCGCCGAGTCCGAGTCTGTGATGGCGCTCATCGAGCGGGGAAAGGCTGATGGGCAGATCGCCGGCGATGACGTGCGTCGGGCCTTCGAGGCTGACCAGATTCCGCCAACCCAGTGGAAGAACGTTCTGCGCAGCCTCAACCAGATCCTCGACGAGGAGGGTGTGACGCTGATGGTCAGTGCCGCAGAGGCGCCCAAGCGCACCCGCAAGAGCGTCGCAGCGAAGAGTCCGGCGAAGCGCACCGCCACCAAGACCGTCGCGGCCAAGGCCGCCGCGGTGAAGAAGACCACCGCGGCAGCGGCCGCGTCCGTCTCCCCGGCGTCGGACGGCCCGGGCGCCGAGGCGGAGCCCTCGCCGGCGAAGAAGGCGGCGGCCAAGAAGGTCACCGCGAAGAAGGCCACGGCCAAGAAGACGGCCGCCAAGAAGACCACGGCCAAGAAGACCAAGAAGGACGCGGTCGACGAGATCCTCGAAGAGGACACCGTCGAGGAGACCCCGGCGGCGCCGGGCAAGGGTGACGCCCCCGAGGCGGCCGAGGGCACCGAGGCCGCGGGCTTCGTGCTGTCGGACGACGACGAGGACGACGCCCCCGCGCAGCAGGTCGCCGCGGCCGGCGCCACCGCCGACCCGGTCAAGGACTACCTGAAGCAGATCGGCAAGGTCCCGCTGCTCAACGCCGAGCAGGAGGTCGAGCTCGCGAAGCGCATCGAGGCCGGCCTGTTCGCCGAGGACAAGCTGGCGAACGCCGACAAGCTCGCGCCGAAGCTGAAGCGTGAGCTGGAGATCATCGCCGAGGACGGCCGCCGCGCCAAGAACCACCTGCTGGAGGCCAACCTCCGCCTCGTGGTCTCGCTGGCCAAGCGCTACACCGGCCGCGGCATGCTCTTCCTGGACCTGATCCAGGAGGGCAACCTCGGTCTGATCCGTGCGGTCGAGAAGTTCGACTACACCAAGGGATACAAGTTCTCCACGTACGCGACGTGGTGGATCCGCCAGGCGATCACCCGCGCCATGGCCGACCAGGCCCGTACGATCCGTATCCCTGTCCACATGGTCGAGGTCATCAACAAGCTCGCCCGTGTGCAGCGCCAGATGCTCCAGGATCTGGGCCGCGAGCCCACTCCGGAGGAGCTGGCCAAGGAGCTCGACATGACCCCCGAGAAGGTCATCGAGGTCCAGAAGTACGGCCGCGAGCCCATCTCGCTGCACACCCCGCTGGGCGAGGACGGCGACAGCGAGTTCGGTGACCTCATCGAGGACTCCGAGGCCGTCGTGCCGGCCGACGCGGTCAGCTTCACTCTTCTGCAGGAACAGCTCCACTCGGTCCTTGACACGCTCTCCGAGCGCGAGGCGGGCGTCGTCTCGATGCGCTTCGGCCTCACCGACGGCCAGCCCAAGACGCTGGACGAGATCGGCAAGGTCTACGGCGTCACGCGTGAGCGTATCCGCCAGATCGAGTCCAAGACGATGTCCAAGCTGCGGCACCCCTCGCGTTCTCAGGTGCTGCGCGACTACCTGGACTGACGTCCCAGGTCAGCGGGCACGTGGGCCCGGTCACTCCGCTCGGGGAGTGGCCGGGCTCCGGCGTGTCCGGGGTGCGGCACTCGGCGGACTGACTCACTCTGGGTGTACGAAAGCTCCCCCAGAGTCAGGAGTCGGTATGGGCATCCGCACCCGCGCTGTCACCACGGTCCTCGCCGTCATCGCGCCGGCCGTCGCCGCACTCGGAGCGCCGGGACCAGCCGCCGCCGACAGCGTCATCGTCGGGGGACAGCAGGTACAGAGCTCTGCCAGCCCCTGGGTCGTCGCGCTGGCGAGCCGCGAGCGCTTCGGGGACGAACGCTCCGGGCAGTTCTGCGGTGGCGTCCTGGTGGGGCCCTCGACGGTGCTCACGGCGGCGCACTGTATGGGCAAGGACGTGCTGGGCGCGTCCCCGGACGCGGTGAAGGACCTGCGGGTGATCGTCGGGCGTACCGACCTGCGCGGCCGTGCCGGCAGGGAGATGGCGACGAGCAAGGTCTGGATCAACCCCGCGTACGACGCCACGACGAACGCGGGGGACTTCGCCATCGTGAAGCTGCGCGGGATGGCACCGAGCGACTACGCGCTGCCCATGGCCGGCCTGGGAGACCGCGCCTATCAGCCGGGCACGGGCGCCACGGTCTACGGCTGGGGCGACACGACCGGCAACGGTACGTATTCGTCGGTGCTGCGCGCGGCGCGGGTGCAGGTCATGCAGGATTCGGCCTGCAAACGTGCGTACCCGAAGAGCGTGGACGGCACGTACGACGGCGCCTCGATGCTCTGCGCGGGCACGCAGCAGGGCGGGCACGACGCCTGCCAGGGGGACAGCGGCGGACCGCTCGTGGCGAACGGGCGGCTCGTGGGGCTGGTCTCCTGGGGCACCGGCTGCGGTGAGCCGGGCAAGCCGGGCGTCTACACGCGGGTCTCGGCCGCCAAGCAGGCGGTGATGGCCCAGGGCGGCTGAGAGCGGCCGCGACGGGCGGCAGGGTCCATGGGGTGGGGGAGCGGCTCAAGAGCCGCGCAGCGCCCCGGGAAATCCTCTGAGGGGGCAGTGTCGGACGGGGCGTGCCGGTCCTCGTGACGGATCACGAAGGCCGGACGCCGAAGGGCGCACCGAGGTGAGTACGAGTGCGGGCGGTCTCCCCGGTGGGTACCGGGTGAAACCGCCCGCGCACGGCTCGTAGCCGCTACTCGCTCGTCGTCGGTGCGATGTGTCAGCGTTCCTCTTCGGACGCAGACGCCGGAGAGGCGGTCAGCCGCTCCGTCTCGTCCTGTATCTCCGCGGCGATCTTCTTGAGTTCTGGCTCGAACTTGCGCCCGTGGTGGGCGCAGAAGAGCAGTTCGCCGCCGGACATCAGGACGACGCGCAGGTAGGCCTGTGCGCCGCAGCGGTCGCAGCGGTCAGCGGCCGTCAGCGGGCTCGCGGGGGTCAGAACAGTAGTCACGTCGCCTCTTCTCTAGCTCGACGAGCTGTCGTACCAGGGTCAACATCCAACCAGGCCGAAAACGTTCCCGCTCGTGGCTTTTCCTCGAAAATTTTTTTCCGAGGTGGCCGGGTGCTGCCGGGTGGCGGCGAATGAGCCGTATTGCGTGGTGGTCTGATTCAAGTTGTCGGTCGGGCTGTCCTCCCGGCTGGGTTGCCGGTCGTTGATGAGGACGTGCCCGGAGCCTAAATGGTTCATGCCTCGAAGGGAACGTGATGTTCACGTCACCCACACGAGGAATAGAACGTACGAACGAAACTCTACTAGCATGGGCCCGCTTACGGGTGGCGTCACGTCGGCTCTACCTGGCCTCGGTACCCTCTGACCGGCGACACCGCCACACACAGGGTCCGCGGAATGCGGACCACCAGAAATTCAGCGAGGAGCGAACCGCGTGACCGCCGAGATGTCCGTGCCGTCCACCGCCGTGCTGACCGGGGCAGACCGGGACGGATCCAACTACACCGCGCGGCATCTGCTCGTCCTGGAGGGCCTGGAGGCCGTCCGCAAGCGCCCCGGCATGTACATCGGGTCCACCGACAGCCGCGGCCTGATGCACTGCCTGTGGGAAATCATCGACAACTCCGTCGACGAGGCGCTGGGCGGCTACTGCGACCGCATCGACGTCGTCCTGCACGAGGACGGCTCCGTGGAGGTCCGGGACAACGGCCGCGGCATCCCCGTCGATGTCGAGCCCAAAACCGGCCTCAGCGGCGTCGAGGTCGTCATGACCAAGCTGCACGCCGGCGGTAAGTTCGGCGGCGGCTCCTACGCGGCCTCCGGCGGCCTGCACGGCGTCGGCGCGTCCGTGGTCAACGCCCTCTCCGCCCGCCTGGACGTCGAGGTCGACCGCAATTCCAAGACCCACTCCATCAGCTTCCGGCGCGGCGTCCCCGGCATCTTCACCGAGTCGGGCCCCGACGCCCCCTTCGACCCCACCGGCGGGCTCGTCAAGGGCAAGCGCATCCCGAAGACCCGCACGGGCACCCGGGTGCGCTACTGGGCGGACCGCCAGATCTTCCTGAAGGACGCCAAGCTCTCCCTGGAGAACCTGCACGCCCGCGCCCGCCAGACCGCCTTCCTCGTGCCCGGCCTCACGCTGGTCGTACGGGACGAGCGCGGCATCGAGAGCGAGGGCCCCAGCGAGGAGACCTTCCACTACGACGGCGGCATCAGCGAGTTCTGCGAGTACCTCGCGCAGGACAAGGCCGTCTGTGACGTGCTGCGCCTCTCGGGGCAGGGCACCTTCAAGGAGACCGTGCCGGTCCTGGACGACCGCGGGCACATGACGCCCACCGAGGTCACCCGCGAGCTGGGCGTGGACATCGCGCTGCGCTGGGGCACCGGGTACGACACGACCCTCAAGTCGTTCGTGAACATCATCGCCACCCCGAAGGGCGGCACCCACGTCAGCGGCTTCGAGCGCTCCGTGACCAAGACGGTCAACGAAGTGCTGCGCTCGGCCAAGCTGCTGCGCGTCGCCGAGGACGACATCGTCAAGGACGACGCCCTCGAAGGGCTCACGGCGGTCGTCACCGTACGGCTGGCCGAGCCCCAGTTCGAGGGCCAGACCAAGGAAGTACTGGGCACGTCGGCCGCCAACCGCATCGTCGCCAACGTGGTGGCCAAGGAGCTGAAGGCGTTCCTGACCTCCACCAAGCGCGACGCGAAGGCGCAGGCCCGCGCCGTACTGGACAAGGCCGTCGCGGCCGCCCGTACGCGCATCGCCGCCCGGCAGCACAAGGAGGCGCAGCGCAGGAAGACTGCGCTGGAGTCCTCCTCGCTGCCCGCCAAGCTCGCCGACTGCCGCAGCGACAACGTGGACCGCAGCGAACTGTTCATCGTGGAGGGCGACTCGGCGCTCGGTACGGCCAAGCTCGCGCGCAATTCCGAATTCCAGGCGCTGCTGCCGATCCGCGGAAAGATCCTGAACGTTCAGAAGTCGTCCGTCTCGGACATGCTGAAGAACGCCGAATGCGGCGCCATCATCCAGGTCATAGGGGCCGGTTCGGGCCGCACCTTCGACATCGACGCGGCCCGCTACGGCAAGGTCATCTTCCTCGCCGACGCCGATGTCGACGGCGCGCACATCCGTACGCTGCTGCTCACGCTCTTCCAGCGGTACATGCGCCCGATGATCGAACAGGGCCGGGTCTTCTCCGCCGTGCCGCCGCTGCACCGCGTGGAGCTGATCAACCCCAAGAAGGGCGTGGACAAGTACATCTACACGTACTCGGACAACGAACTGCGGCAGACCCTGCTGGAACTCCAGCGCAAGAACGTCCGTTTCAAGGACAGCATCCAGCGCTACAAGGGCCTGGGCGAGATGGACGCCGACCAGCTCGCCGAGACCACGATGGACCCGCGCCACCGCACCCTGCGCCGGATCAACATCAGCGACCTGGAGGCCGCCGAGAAGGCGTTCGACCTGCTCATGGGCAATGAGGTCGCGCCGCGCAAGGGGTTCATCACCGACTCCGCCGCGTCCCTGGACCGCTCGCGCATCGACACCTGATCGCCGCTGTCGTGCGAGGGCCGTCCACCCCTGGGTGTACGGCCCTCCGCGCATTTCCACCCGGAGCCCACCCGCGGGCCGATCCGCACGCCGCCGCGCCTTCCTAGCGTGGGGAGACGTCGAAACCGTCCCCGCAACCGGAGGCTCGAACCATGGGCGGCGTGCCCACCATCCTCGTCATCGCGGCGGTCGCCGCCCTCGTCATCGTCCGGCAGTTCAGCGCACGGAAGGTCGCCGCCGACCGCAGGAGCTGGTGGGTGCTGCCGGCCGTCCTGGTCTACGTCTCGGTCAGCCGGTCCGGCGGCGCGCTGCTGAGCGCCTCCCACCCCACCGCCTCCGCCGTCCTCCTGGGCGCCGGCGTCGCCGCCGGGCTCGCCACCGGAGCCGGCCTCGCCTGGACGATGCGCCTGTGGACCGACCAGGACGGCACCGTATGGGCCAAGGGCCGGGGCGTGACGGCCGCCGTCTGGGCCGCGGGCGTCGCCGTACGCCTCGGCCTCCTCGGCATCGGCGCGCTGCTCGGCGTCCATCTGAACGGCCAGGCCACCACCCTCACCGTCGCCGCCCTGTTGCTCGCCCAGTCCGGCGCGCTGGCCTGGAGGGCCGGGGTGCTCGGCCCGGCGTACCGTGTTGCTGCCCCCAGGTGACCCGCGAGGAACAGGAGCGTCCGTGCCGCTGCCGGTGCCGCTGAACTCCTGGACGCGCTGGCCGCTGCGCGAGGCCCTCTCCCGGGTGGGCACCAGCCCCGCGCGCCTCTGGCTCGGCCGGATCATCCGCGCCCTGGTGCTGGCCGCGCTGCTGTGGACCGCGTTCACCAGCCATCATCTGCGCGGCTGGGCGGCGGTCGCGGGAGCCGTCGGCATCCTCGCCGTCGGCGTCGCCTTCTGGGGCTTCTTCCGCGCCACGCTCCGGCACCTCCTGTGGCCCTCCGTCACCCTGCTGCTCCTCATGGAGGCCGGTGCCTTCGGCTTCCACGAGGCGGGGCTGCGGGTGCCCGCTGTCGTGCTGTGGTGCGCCTGCGCCGTCACGGCGCTGGAACGCCTGCAGGCTCGTCGAGCTCCTTGCGGTAGGAGTACAGATCATTGTCCAAGATCACGCTCGTGGCGGCGGAGTCCAGCGCGGCCTGGACGGCAGGAGCACA
>NZ_JBEPFC010000186.1:0-12724 GCF_040301705.1 Streptomyces sp. NPDC000151
GCCCGCGGCGGCTCCAGGGGCGCCCGCAGCGGCGCCGGCGCACGCCGTGCCTCAAGGTCAACCCGCCGCGTCAACTCCCGCGCCCCCGGCGCACGGAATGGGCACGCCCGCCCCCGCTCCGGTACGCCTGTCGAAAGTCACCCTGACGAAGGATGCCCCCGCCGTTTCGCTGACGAAGCAAGGGGGCACCTCGGGCGCGATGCGGGTGAACCTCAACTGGCAGACCCGCCCGCAGCCCCCGGGATCGGGGTGGGGCCGCAAGATCGGCCGTGCGCTCGCCGGCCCCGCGGCCCTCGACCTCGACCTGTGCGCGCTGTACGAGCTGACCGACGGCAGCAAGGGCGTCGTACAGGCCCTCGGCAACGCCTTCGGCTCCCTGCACGCCCCGCCGTTCATCCACCTCGACGGCGACGACCGCACCGGCGCCGTGGCCGCCGGCGAGAACCTCACGGTCAACCTCGACCAGCAGCGCCTCATCAAGCGGATCCTGTTCTTCGTCACCATCTACGAAGGCGCGCGCAGCTTCGCCGACCTGAACGCCACGGTCACCCTCACACCGCAGCGCGGCGCCCCCATCGACTTCTCCCTCGACGAGTGCACCGTCCCCTCCAACGTCTGCGCCCTGGCGCTGCTCATCAACACCGGCACCGAACTGGTCGTCCAACGGGAGGCCCGCTACCTCGTCCCCGAACGGGGCGTCAGCCCGCAGCGCACGGTGGACCAGGCGTACGGGTGGGGGATGCGGTGGGCACCGGGGCGGAAGTGAGACGGACAGCCGCGCGCGGACCGACGCCTCCGGGCCCCGCCCGCGCCGCTAAGCGCCCTCGGACGCCTCCCCGGGGGCGGTGGTCCCCGCCCCCGTAGGCGGCGCCCCGTACGTCCGCCCTTTCCAGGCGGCGCCGCGCCCCCGGTAGTGCTGCACGGCCGAATCGACCGTCATCAGGAGGTACAGCAGCGCGGTGAACGGCAGCAGGGGAGCGGTCCACGGCGGCTGCCTGTAGTAGCGCAGCATCGGAAGGTACGTTCCGGTCATCACGGCCCACGCCGCGCCTCCGAGCAGCGCGGTCGGCGCGCTGCCGCCCACCGCGCCCGTGAGCAGCGCGACGGGCGGCACCAGATAGACCAGCGCGAGGCCCAGCACCGTGCCCGCCAACAGCAACGGGCTGTGGAGGAGTTGCGCGTACGCGCTGCGCGCCACCATCCGCCATAGATCGGCCAGGCGCGGATACGGGCGCACGCTGTCCACGTGGTCGGCGAGCCCGAGCCAGATGCGCCCCGTGGACGACCCCGCGCGGCCCCCGGAGCGCTTGACGGCGCGGGCCAGTGTCACGTCGTCGATCACCGCGTGCCGGATGCTCGCCGGGATCCCGGCCCGCTCGGCGGCGTCCCGGCGCAACAGCACGCAGCCGCCGGCCGCCGCGGCGGTACGCGCGCCGGGCCGGTTCACCCAGCGGAACGGGTACAGCTGCCCGAAGAAGTACACGAACGCCGGGACGATCAGCCGCTCCCAGAAGTCCGCGACCCGCAGCCGCGCCATCTGCGACACCAGGTCCAGGTCGGCCGTGCGGGCGGCGGAGACGAGCGCGCGCAGGCTGTCCGGCCCGTGCGCGATGTCGGCGTCGGTCAGCAGTACGTACTCCGCGTCCGTACGCTCCCGGGCGAGCGCCATGCCGTGCCGCACGGCCCACAGCTTGCCGGTCCAGCCCGGGGCCGGCTCGCCGGGCGAGGCCACGGTCAGCGGCAGCCCGCCGCGCTCGGCGGCCAGCGCACGGGCCAGCTCCCCGGTCCCGTCCGTACTGCCGTCGTCGACGAGGAAGACCTCGGCCCGCCCCGGGTACGCCTGTGCCAGCACGGACGGCAGGCTCACCGGCAGTACCTCGGCCTCGTCCCGCGCGGGGACGACGACGGCCACGGAGGGCCAGTCCCCGGGGTCTTCGCCGGGCTCTTCCCGAGGCGCCTCGCCGGGCTGCTCTTCGGGGTCTGCGCCCCGCCCGCCCACAGGTGCCGTCCCCGCAGCCTCCGTAGGTACGGCGCGCTCCCTGCATACCGTGCGCGAGGGCGGCCTACGTGCGGTGCCCGGTGGCAGTCGCACATCCGTCCGCCAGAAGAAGCCCTGGCCCATCAGGAGCCAGACCCACGCCACCAGAGACGCCCCAGCGATCCACGCCATCACAGCCACCCCGGCAGTCTGCCCCATGGCGCGGCGGGCACCCGGGACCCGGCCCGGTGCGGCCCGTACCGGGGCCCGCTGAGTAAGGTGTCCGGGTGAAGATCGCACTCATGGACTCCGGTGCCGGCCTGCTCGCGGCCGCCGCGGCCGTGCGGCGGATGCGCCCCGACGCCGGCCTCGTCCTCTCCTGCGACCCCGACGGCATGCCCTGGGGCCCGCGTACACCCGCTGACCTCACCGAGCGCGCGCTCGCCGTGGCCAGAAACGCCGCGGCGCACAAGCCGGACGCCCTGATCGTCGCCTGCAACACCGCCTCCGTCCACGCGCTGCCCACGCTGCGCGCCGAGCTGGAGCCGGAGCTGCCGGTCGTCGGGACCGTCCCCGCGATCAAGCCGGCGGCGGCCGGCGGCGGCCCGGTCGCGATCTGGGCCACGCCCGCCACGACCGGCAGCCCGTACCAGCGCGGCCTGATCCGGGCCTTCGCGGCGGACATCGACGTCGCCGAGGTGCCCTGCCCCGGTCTCGCCGACGCGGTCGAGGCGGCCGACGACGCGGCCATCGCCGCCGCGGTCGCCGCCGCGGCGGCGCTCACCCCACCGGACGTACGGACCGTGGTCCTCGGCTGCACGCACTACGAGCTGGTCGCCGACCGCATCAGGGACGCGCTGCAGCGCCCGGAGGGGCCCGCGCTCACGCTGCACGGTTCCGCCGAGGCCGTCGCCGCCCAGGCGCTCCGCCGCATCGGTGCCCAGCCGGCTCCGGCGGCCACGCCCAGCGGCGATCTGACCGTGATCCTCAGTGGGCGCACCGCCGCGCTTCCGGAGGCGGCCCTCGCCTACGAAGAGGGCAGGCTGCTCTCCGGTATCCCCGCGATCGGCGAACCGGCGGCCGCGGGACCGGCCTGCTAGGAGGGAGCCCAGGGGGCCCCAGGGGACGCGGCGCAACGAGGTCGGCCCGTTACGGAACGCGCCAATCGAACGACCGGCTCCGTCTCCGTATGAGCAATCGGTGCCTCCTGTCTCACGCGTCACAGAGAGTCGCGTTGCCCGCTGCCGGGCGGAGCCAGTACGCGTACGCTGCCAACCATGAGGGACCACCCCCAGGAGGGGGCAGCAGCCCCCGACAGCAGCGACGCCCGCCCGGCCCGGCACTCCGAGCACGGTCACGGCGGCGCGCCCGCCCCTGACCGGCCGTCCGCGGAGTCCCACGGTGTGCGGGACGACGCGCCGTGCGCCTCCGTGCCCGACGTCTGGCACGGGCGCGCGACCAATCGCTTCCAGTGGCTGCTGGCCGCGGTCGGCGCGGCCTGTATGGCGCTCGGCATCGAATTGGCGGTCGACAACGCCTGGACGTCGGGCCTCACCGCCCTGGTGATGGCCGTCGTCGGCTGTGTCGCCGCCGGGCTGCTCGTCCTCTTCGGCACGCTCGCCTTCGTGCACGTGGCCGTGCGGGTCGACAAGGACTGCCTGGAAGTGCGCTGCGGGCACATGGGGCTGCCGCGCCGCCGCATCCCGCTCTCGCACGTGGTCGACGTCGACTTCGCGCCCCGCGTCACGCCCTGCCACTGGGGCGGCTGGGGCTACCGCTGGCGCCCGGAACAGGGCACGGGCGTGATCGTGCGCCGCGGCGAGGCGGTGATCCTCCGGCTCGGCGACGGCCGTACCTTCACCGTCACCGTCGACGACGCGGAGGCCGCGGTGCGCTGCATCCGCTCCCGCCTCGGCCTCCAGCCGAAGCCGGCCCACGGAGCCGCGTAGCCGAGGCCGGCTCAGCCGCAACGCCCCGGAAGCGTTTCGTCCGCTCCCGGGATGGTCGTTAGGGTGCGGGGCATGGCGACACCCGACTTCATCCGCGAAATCCGCGCGACCGCCGGCCACCAGCTGCTCTGGATGCCCGGCGTCAGCGCCATCGTCTTCGACGACGAGGGCCGGGTGCTGCTGGGACGCCGCGTCGACAACGGCCGCTGGTCGATCATCGGCGGCATCCCCGAGCCGGGCGAGCAGCCCGCCGTCACCGCCGTACGCGAAGTCCACGAGGAAACCGCCGTCCACTGCGTCCCCGAACGCCTCCTCCTGGTCGAGGCGCTGCAGCCGGTCACGTACCCCAACGGCGACCGCTGCCAGTTCATGGACATCTGCTTTCTCTGCCGGGCGGAGAGTGGCGAAGCCCGTGTCAACGACGATGAATCACTCGAGGTTGGCTGGTTCGAACTCGACGCTCTGCCCCCGCTGGACGAGTTCGCCCTGCACCGCATCAAGCTGGCCAAAGAGGAAGCGCCGACTTGGTTCCAGGGCATCGGCGAGGCGTAAGAGCCGTACGTCCGGGGCCCACGCCGCGGTGTCAACGTGTCACACGGTTACCGGGCTCTCGTACTGATTGGCGGCTCGCCGCTCCGAGGCGGCGCCGTGGATGCCCGTACCACCAGCTTCGGGTCCAGTACCGCCTCCTGCGGCTCCACCCCCTGTCCTTCGAGCCGTTCGACGACGAAGCGCACGGCGCGCTCGGCCAGCAGGGCCGGGTCCTGGCGGACCGTTGTGAGGCCGATGGGCATGAGGTGGGACAGGTGGCTGTCGTCGTAGCCGACGACCGAGAGGTCGTCCGGTACGTCGATGCCGGCCCGGGTGAATGCCATCAACAGGCCCAGCGCGCAACGGTCGTTGCCCGCCAGGACGGCCGTGGGCAGGCTGTCCTCCGCCAGTAGCAGACGGGCCGCCGCGACGCCCGCGTCCTCCGTGTGCCGGCCGGGCAGGACGCGTGTTTCGGCGGCCAGGCCGTGCCGGCGCATCGCCGCGCGGTAGGCGCGGCGGCGCTCGGCCGAGCCCGGGTCGCGGCCGCCGTCGACATGGACGATCCGGCGATGGCCGAGGCCGATGAGGTGAGCCATGGCCTGGCGTACCCCCTTGGCCTCGGCGGTGTGCACATTGTCGATGCGGGCGCCCACGATGCGACGGCCGACCGATGCGGCGACCGTGCGCTGCCCGAGAGCGTCGAGGTAGGCGGGATCCGAGGCGGGGCCGAGCAGGATCAGCGCCTCGCAACGGTGGCTGAGCAGTGCCTCGACGGCCTTCTGCTCGGAGCGGCCGGGGGCGTTGGCGGACAGCAGTACGTCATAGCCGCGCCGTTCGGCCTCCGGGTAGACGGCCTCGACGAGGTCGGCGTCGAAGGGCTGGTGCACGGTGAGCAGCACGCCGAGCGTCCGGCTGCGGCCCCGGGCGAGCAGCCGGGCGGCGTTGTCGGGGCGGTAGCCGAGCTCGTCCGCGACGCGCCGCACGCGCTCGCGGGTTTCCCGGCTCGCCCCCGGGCGGTCGCGGAAGACGAGGGAGACCAGGGCTCTGGACACCCCTGCTTTCTCCGCGACGTCGGACATGGTGGGGCGCCGCTCGCCTGATATGTCCATCTTTGCCCCATCCTTTCGAGCTGCATCACGCGGGAAAGCTCTGCGCAACGACCTATTGACATGACATTTGCGCGAGGGCAATCATACTGCGGACTAGAGCGCGCTAGTAGAGCGCGACAGCCACTGTCGTCGGCCCACTGTCATCGCCTACTGCCCTCGCCCACGGATTCCCGGTCCGAACCCACGGGGCCCGAGGAGTGAGGGGGCGAAGGCGCCGTCGATGTACTGCCCGTCGCCGTCCGTGCCCGCGTCCGCCCGGCCGACTGCGGCCTTCCGGAGCCCGACACCCGATCGATCGGTAGGAGGTGGCCATGGACGTCAGGGACGACGCGATGGCCCACACCGCACCACCCGCCCGCACAGGAGACACACCGCGCCCCGTGACACGCCGGCTGCGGGTCGTCACCGTCATCGCCACCTTCGGTGGACTGCTCTTCGGCTACGACACCGGCGTCATCAACGGCGCACTGCCGTACATGAAGGACGACCTCGGCCTCACTCCCCTCACGGAGGGCCTGGTCACCAGCTCTCTCCTGCTCGGCGCGGCCCTGGGGGCGGTCGTCGGCGGAAGGCTCTCGGACGCCCGAGGCCGGCGCCGCAACATCCTGTTCCTCGCCGTGCTGTTCTTCGCGGGGGCGCTGGGCGCCACACTCGCGCCCGACACCGCAGTGATGATCGCGGCGCGCTTCGTGCTCGGCCTCGCGGTGGGCGGTGCGTCGGTGACCGTGCCGGTGTATCTCGCGGAGGTCTCGCCGGCCGAGCGCCGTGGCGCACTCGTCACCCGCAATGAACTCATGATCGTCAGCGGGCAGTTGCTGGCGTTCACCTCGAATGCGGTCATCGCCCACGTCGGCGGCGAGTCCGGCGGCGTCTGGCGCTGGATGCTGGTGATCGCGACAGTGCCCGCCGTGGTGCTGTGGTTCGGGATGCTGGTGATGCCGGAGAGTCCGCGCTGGCTGGCCGCGCAGGGCCGCTTCAACGACGCCTTCGAGGTACTGAAGCAGGTCAGGTCCGAGCAGCGGGCCGAGGCCGAGCTGGGCGAGGTCACCGCGCTCGCCGTCAAGGACGAGCAGGAGAAGCTGGGGGGCTGGCAGGACCTCAAGTCCACCCCGTGGATCCGCCGGCTGATGTGGGTGGGCTTCGGCATCGCCGTCGTACAGCAGATCACCGGCGTCAATACGATCATGTATTACGGCACGCAGATCCTCACCGACGCCGGGTTCGCCGCGGAAGGCGCGCTGACGGCGAACATCGCCAACGGCGTGATCTCCGTTCTCGCCACCTTCGCCGGCATCTGGCTGCTCGGCCGGGTCAACCGTCGACCCATGCTGATGGCCGGTCAAATCGGTACGACCAGCGCCCTGTTGCTCATCGGCGTCTTCTCGTACACCATGCCGGCGGGCGACGGACGTGCCTACGCCGTGCTCGCCATGACCGTCACCTTCCTCGCGTTCCAGCAGGGCGCGATCTCCCCGGTCACCTGGCTGATGCTCTCGGAGCTCTTCCCGACGCGGATGCGGGCCTTCGGCATGGGCATCGCCGCCGTGGTGCTCTGGCTGACCAACTTCGCGATCGGGCTCGCCTTCCCCTCGCTGGTCTCCGGGGTCGGCATCTCCCGCACCTTCTTCATCTTCGTGGCGTTCGGCCTCCTGGCTCTCGCCTTCGTGAAGCGGTACGTCCCCGAGACCAAGGGCCGCTCCCTGGAAGCCCTCGAAACGGAACTCCGCAACCGCTACTCCTGAATTCCCGCCCTCGGGCCCGCGAGGCGGCGGTCGACCGGGTCCGCCTGTGGCTTCGCCTGGGAGGAACGCGCCCGCGAATCCTCCGCTTTCCTGCCCGACCGCGAATCCTCCGCCTTCATGCCCGACCGCGAATCCTCGCCTTCATGCTCGACCGCATCACCAAGGAGCTTGTGCGATGAAACTGGGTATCTACACGGCGATCCTGCACGACCGGCCCCTCGAAGAGGCACTGTCGGCCATCGCCTCACTCGGACTGACCGGCGCCGAGATCAACGCGGGCGGCTTTCTGCCGGCCCCGCATCTGCCGGTCGACATGCTGCTGTCCGGAGCGTTGACCCCCGAGGCCTATCTGAAGCCGTTCGCCGATACCGGCATCGAGCTCACCGGACTCAACGTCAACGGCAATCCGCTGGACCCCGACCCGGTGGCGGGCCCCGCGCACGCCGCCGACCTGCGGCGCGCCATCCAGGTGGCGGGCCTGCTCGGGATCCGTCGTGTCGTGACCATGTCCGGGCTGCCGGCCGCCGAGGCGAGCGGCACCACCCCGGCCTGGAACGTCAACCCCTGGCACAGCGCCTTCCTCGACTCCCTCACCTACCAGTGGGACACCGTCGCCGTCCCCTTCTGGCGGGAGATCGAGGAGCTGGCCGCCGCCCACGGGGTGCAGGTCTGCATCGAGATGCACCCGCAGAACCTGGTGTTCAACCCGGCGACCTTGAAGCGGCTGGTCGAGCGCACCGACGCGACCCACATCGGCGCCGAACTCGACCCCAGCCACCTCTTCTGGCAGGGCATCGACCCGGTGGCGGCCATCGAGGACCTGGGTTCTCTGGTATTCCACGCCGCGGCCAAGGACACCCGGATCAACGCGGACCGGTGCCGGGTCAACGGCGTCCTGGACGACCGCTTCACCAAGGTCACCGCCAACCCGGTCGGACTCGGCGGCCACCACACCCTCAACCGCTGGCCACAGGACTCCAGCTGGGACTTCGTGGCGGTGGGACGCGGCCACGACGAGGCGTTCTGGGGCCGCTTCCTGGACGCACTGCGGCGGGTCGACCCCGACATGGCGGTGAACATCGAGCACGAGGACATGGAACTGGGGCAGATGGAAGGCCTGGAGGTGGCGGCGCGGACGCTGCTCAACGCGTCAGGAATTCCAGCGGTTCGCAGGAATTGCCAGTAGTTGCCAGTAGTTTCTCGTGTCCCGGGGAAAGTCGGCGATGCATTCCGGCCCGTGGGAAATGCGCAGGTGCCCAGGGGCTTCCGCGCGTCCGTTTCGTATGGTGGCGCAGTGGTGGGGCGCTCGCATGTGGAGTGGGGGAGTCGCTGGTCAGTGGGGGTGTGGGGCCGCCATGCGGGTGAAATCCGGGGGCGGTCGCACCGTTCGGGAGGAAATGCCGGCCCGTGGTCCGCGGCGCGGAATCCGTTTCGGTTCGGGGCGGGCGGTTACCCACGACGTATGGCACGGATAACGCGACCGGGGGGCCGGGAGGGCCCCGCTCGCCGCGCCGGTGAGGGCCCCGGGGAACCGACGGCCCGCATACCCGAGGCGCGGCACGAAGCAGGTACGGAGCCGGTTCCGCGCTCGGAGCAGGCCGACCGGCCGGGACCCGATCCGCTCGTCAAGCGGGCGGCGCCCGACGAGCCGACAGAGCTGCCCAAGAAGTCCTGGTGGGCCGTGCTGCGCGGCACGGTCAAGGAATTCAAGGACGACGAGCTGGCCGACCGGGCGGCGGCGCTGACGTACTACGGCGTGCTCTCGTTGTTCCCCGCGCTGCTCGTACTGGTCTCCCTGCTGGGCCTCGCGGGCGAGTCGGCGGGGCGGCAGGTGCTGGACACGCTGCACCGGCTGGCGCCCGGTTCCGTACGGCAGGTGCTCACCAACGCCGTGACGCAGCTGCAGGGCAACGCCGGGGTCGGCTCGCTGGTGGCGGTCGTCGGCCTGCTGGTCGCCCTGTGGACGGCCTCGGGGTATGTGGCGGCGTTCATCCGCAGCTCCAACGCCGTCTACGACGTCGCCGAGGGCCGCCCGATATGGAAGACCCTGCCGCTGCGGCTCGCCCTGACGGTGGTGCTGATGTTGCTGACCATCGTCAGCGCGCTCATCGTGGTGTTCACGGGCGGGCTCGCGCGGCAGGTGGGCACGGCGCTGGGCATCGGTGACACCGCGCTGATGGTCTGGTCGTTCGCCAAGTGGCCGGTCCTCGTGGTCCTGGTCACGACCATGATCGCGATCCTCTACTGGGGCGCGCCCAACGCGAAGGGCCGCGGCGCTCGATGGGTGACCCCCGGCAGCTTCCTGGCCCTGGTCATCTGGCTGCTCGCCTCCGCGGGCTTCGCGGTGTACGTGGGGAACTTCTCCTCCTACAACAAGACGTACGGGACCCTCGCCGGCGTGATCATCTTTCTCGTCTGGCTGTGGATCACCAATCTGGCCATTCTGCTCGGCCTGGAATTCGACGCGGAGCTGGCCCGCGAACGGGCGGTCGCCGGTGGCCATCCGGGCCAGGAGGAGCCGTACGTGGAGCCGCGCGACACCACGAAGTGGAGCGAGGAGGAACGCCGGCGGGCCGAGGCCCCGGGCGAAGCGTGATCCGCACAACGCGGCCACGGAAAGGCAGGTGATCGGTGATGAGTACTGCGGAGAAATCGGTGACGGACACTTCCGGGAGGACTTCCGGGAACCGGACGACGGTGCGCGGTACGCCCACGTATCCGTCCACGGAGCCGCAGCCGCAGCCGCAGCACACCGAGGAGTCGGTGGGCGAGCTGGTCTCCCGCGCCTCGCAGCAGCTCTCGCAGCTGGTACGCGAGGAACTGCAGCTGGCGCAGGCGGAGATGGCGCGGAAGGGCAAGCGGTTCGGCCTCGGTGGCGGGCTGTTCGGCGGCGCCGGCGTGATCGGCTTCCTCGCGCTGGAAGCCCTGGTGGTCGCCATGATCGCCGCCCTCGCGCTGGTACTGCCGGTATGGGCGTCGGCCCTGATCATCACCGGCGCACTCCTGGCGCTCGCCGGAATCCTGGCGCTGACCGGCAAGAAGCAGGTCGCCCGGGCGACCCCGCCGGCGCCCGAACAGGCGATCGCCGGCGTCAAGGCCGACGTCGCCGAGATGAAGGAGAAGGCCCACCGATGACCGGTAAATCCCAGAACAAGCACGCGTCCGAGTCCCCCACACCGGAGCAGCTGCGGGAGCGGGTGGAGCACACCCGCGAGGAGCTGGGCCGGACCGTCGAGGAGCTGGCCGCGAAGGCGGACGTGAAGGCGCGGGCGAAGGAGAAGGCCGGCGACGCCAAGGCCAAGGCGCAGGACAAGGCCGACGACGCCAAGGCCAAGGTCCAGGACGCCGTCGTGCACTCGCGGGCCCGGATCCAGGACAGGACCGCCCACGCGGCGCAGCGGGGTCCCGTTCCCGTGCTGGTCGTGACCGCCGCCGCGGTCCTCGTCTGGCTGCAGGTACGCCGGCATCAGCAGGGCGGCCGGGCCGCGCAGAGCGGTCACCGCCTCAGTGGGGCCGGCCGTCGCAGTACCCGTACCAGGAGGACCCGATGAACGCAGCGAAGATCGCGTACACGCCCGTCGGGGTGGCGCTGGGCGCCCTCAGCGGCATGATCGCCGGGGCGCTGTTCAAGCAGACGTGGAAGCGGATCGGGCACGAGGAGGACACCCCGAGCGCGAGAGATGAGGACCGTACCTGGAAGGAAGTGCTGCTGGCGGCGGCGCTGCAGGGTGCCATCTTCGCCGTCGTCAAGGCGGCCATGGACCGCAGCGGAGCCACCGCCACGCGCCGCATGACCGGGACCTGGCCGGGCTGAGACACGCGCCGCATGACCGGCCGGTGGGCGAACCGGAGGCCGGTAGGCACTCCGGACGCCTCCGGGATGCGGCCGGCCCGGAGAGCTGGTTCGCTGGGAGGGCCCCGTTTTTCTCGGGCGTGGTGTCTCGGACGTGGTGTCTCGGACGTGCAAGGAGTGATCATGGGCATGGACGGTGAGGTCGGCGGCCGGATCCGGCAGATGCGGGACAAGGCGAAGGAACTGTCGCAGGCCGCGGAACAGGCCAGCGATCCGCAGGACCGCAAGCGGCTCCAGGAGAAGGCGCGCAAGCTGGAGAGCCAGGCGGAGCAGGAGTCGAGCATGGGCAGCGGGGACATCTTCCCGATGCAGTGATGACGGCCGCCGCCCGGCGCGCAGCGGCCCCCGCGTGACGGAAGCGTGGCGGGCTGCCCGGCGGGAGGTCTTTTCCATCCTCTACAGTCACGTCCGTCCGCCACACCCGTGGCGGGCGGACGTTTCCGTGAGCGCGCCGCGCGCCGAGTCCGTGAGTGACGCAGGCCGCCCCGCAGCGTCACCCCATCGCCTTCCCGCAAGGACGGAACTTGAGCGCCATCACCATCGGACAGGCCGTCGTTCTCGGCATCGTGGAGGGGGTGACCGAATTCCTGCCCGTCTCCTCCACCGGGCATCTGAAGATCACCGAAGGGCTGATGGACATCCCGGTGGGCGACAAGGCCGTCGTCGCCTTCACCGCCGTGATCCAGGTCGGCGCGATCGCCGCGGTCTTCGTGTACTTCTTCCGCGACATCGTGCGGTTCCTCACCGCGTGGGGCCGCGGCCTCGCCCACCGCGACCAGCGGGACAACCACGACTACAAGTTCACCTGGTGGGTGATCTGGGCGACGATCCCGATCGTGATCGTCGGGCTGGCCGCGAAGCCGCTCATCGAAGGGCCGCTCGCCTCGCTGTGGGTCGTCGCGGGGTCGCTGATCGTCGGCAGCGGTGTGATGTGGGCGGCGGACCAGATGGGCCGGCACAAGCGCGGCGAGGAGGACACCACCTTCAAGGACGCCATGCTCGTCGGCTGCTCGCAGATCCTCGCGCTGCTCTTCCCCGGCTTCTCGCGCTCCGGCGCCACGATGTCCACCGGGCTGATCCTGGACCTGGACCGGGTCGCCGCCACCCGGCTGTCGTTCTTCCTCGGCCTGCCCTCGCTGACCGGCGCCGGCATCTACGAGCTGAAGGACGCGGTCGGCGGCGGGGTGAGCGTGCTGCCGCTCGCGGTGGGCACGGTCGTCTCCTTCGTCGTCGCGTACGCCTCGATCGCGTGGCTGCTGAAGTTCGTCGCCAAGCACTCCTTCAACGCCTTCGTCGTCTACCGGCTGATCATCGGCGTGCTGCTGTTCGGCCTGCTCGGGGCGGGTGTGCTGAACGCCTGACGGTGGCAGCGGCTAGGCTGGGAAGAGCGGTGATCATGTGCACATGCCAGAGGCCCGCCTCTCCACGCCCCAGCCCTCCACGTCTCCTCCCTCCATGCTGAACGAACCGGTCGACTCCGACGTCGATCTCCACGCCCCGCCGCGCCGCGCCCCACGGCGGCCGCGGCAGGGGCCCGTCGTGGCCGCCGTCGCGCTCGGCGG
>NZ_JBEPFC010000187.1:0-12634 GCF_040301705.1 Streptomyces sp. NPDC000151
GTTACATTTCGAACCCGGAAGCTAAGCCTTTCAGCGCCGATGGTACTGCAGGGGGGACCCTGTGGGAGAGTAGGACGCCGCCGAACAATCATTGTGGGAAAGCCCCGCACCTCATGGTGCGGGGCTTTTCTGCGTTTTGGAGAAGAACCGGCACCGAGGGTACTGGCACCGAGGGGGCCGGGCCGGACCCGCCCGTGACAGCCAAGCCTCCCTCGCCGCCCTCTCAGCTGTCCCTCAGAGCCGTCCGGAAGCCTTGAGAGCCAGGTACGTGTCGGCCAGTTCCGGGGCCAGCAGAGCCGGCGTGGCGTCGACGACGGTGACGCCGTGGCCGCGGAGGCGGTCGGCGGTGCGATGGCGTTCGGCGCGGGTGCGCTCCGCGGCAGCTGCGGCATAGACATCGGCCGGGGTATGGCGGCCGGCGGCCATGGCCTCGATGCGCGGATCGGCCACCGCAGCCACGATGACCTCGTTGTTCTGCGTGAGCCCGGGGAGGACGGGGAGCAGCCCCTCCTCGACCGGTCCGGCGTCGAGGCCGGTGAACAGCACGATGAGGGAGCGGCGCGGCGCGCTGCGGCGGATCGCCGCGGCCAGACCCCGGGCGTCGGCTTCGACGAGCTCCGGCTCGAGCGGGGTCAGCGCGTCGGTGAGCGCGGGGAGGAGATCGCGCGCGGTGCGGCCCTGTACAGCGGCGCGTACCCGGCGGTCGTAGGCGAGCAGATCGACGCGGTCGCCGGCGCGGGAGGCCAGCGCGGCGAGGAGCAGCGCCGCGTCCATGGAGGCGTCGAGGCGGGGAATGTCCCCGACGCGGCCGGCCGACGTACGGCCGGTTTCCAGGGCGAGGAGGATGTGGCGGTCGCGTTCCGGGCGCCAGGTGCGTACGGCGACGGTCTGCTGGCGAGCGGTGGCGCGCCAGTCGATGGAGCGGGTGTCGTCTCCGGGGGTGTAGTCGCGGAGGCTGTCGAACTCGGTGCCTTCGCCGCGGGTCAGGATGCTGGTGCGGCCGTCGAGCTCGCGCAGGCGGGCTTGCTTTGCGGGGAGGTGCTTGCGACTGGTGAAGGGCGGCAGGGCGCGGACGGCCCAGGGGACGTGGTGGCTGCCCTGGCGGGCGGCCAGGCCGAGCGGCCCGTACGAGCGGACGGTGATGCGGACGGCGCGGTGTTCGCCGCGGCGGGTGGGGCGCAGGGTCGTGGTGTCGCGACGGCGCTCGGACGCGGGGATGCGGAGACGGTGCCGGGATGCGTCGTACTCGGTACCGGGGTCGAAGGCGCTGGGCGGCCAGGCATCGCGGAGGTGGGCACGCAAGAGACGTCCGGTGGGGTTGGTGATGGTGAGGTGTGTGGGGACAGCGTCACCGAGTCGAACTGATGTGTCACCAGTACGGGTGAACTGCAGCTTTCGCACTGGCGCGGCGAGTGAAAGGTCGCACAGAATTGCTGCAAGCAAGGTGAGTTGGACGGTGAGGATGCCGGTCCAGCCGGGGAGCAGGAGCCCGACGAGGAGTGCGCTGATCGCCGCGAGGAGCGCGGTGCGTCCGGTAAGGGCCATGGCGCGGCTCAGCGGGGGACGGGGAGGTGGGCGAGGACCGCGGAGATGACGGAGTCGGCCGTGACTCCTTCCATCTCCGCCTCGGGGCGGAGTTGGACGCGGTGGCGCAGTGTGGGCAGGGCCAGGGCCTTGACGTCGTCGGGGGTGACGTAGTCGCGGCCGGTCAGCCAGGCCCAGGCGCGGGCCGTGGACAGCAGAGCAGTGGCACCTCGGGGGGAAACGCCGAGGGAGAGCGAGGGGGATTCACGCGTGGCACGGCAGATATCGACGATGTAGGCGGCGATGTCGGGGGATACCGCGGTCTTCGCGACGGCGGCGCGGGCGGCTTCGAGGTCGGCGGCGCCGGCGACGGGGCGTAGCCCCGCGGAGGCCAGATCGCGCGGGCTGAAGCCCTCGGCATGCCGGGTGAGGATGCCGATCTCGTCCTGACGGGCGGGCAGCGGGACCGTCAGCTTGAGCAGGAAGCGGTCGAGCTGGGCCTCGGGCAGCGGATACGTGCCCTCGTACTCCACCGGGTTCTGGGTCGCGGCGACCAGGAACGGCTCAGGGAGGGGGCGGGGCGTTCCGTCCACGGTCACCTGCCGCTCCTCCATGGCTTCGAGGAGGGAGGCCTGGGTCTTGGGCGGAGTCCGGTTGATCTCGTCGGCGAGCAGGATGTTGGTGAAGACGGGGCCCGGCTGGAACGAGAACTCGGCGGTGCGCGCGTCGTAGACGAGTGAGCCGGTGACGTCGCTCGGCATCAGGTCGGGGGTGAACTGGACGCGCTTCGTACCGAGGTCGAGCGCTGCCGCGAGGGAGCGGACGAGCAGGGTCTTGGCGACGCCCGGTACGCCTTCGAGCAGGACGTGGCCCCGGCAGAGCAGCGCGACGACCAGGCCGGTGACGGCGGGGTCCTGGCCGACGACGGCCTTGGCGATCTCGGTGCGCAGGGCCTCGAGGGAAGCTCGGGCGCGGTCAGCTGTCGGGGTGCTCACGAGGTGCGTGCCTCTCTTGGAGAAGGATCGAGCGTTCGAGGTCGTCGAGTTGGTCGGCCAGCCGGACCAGGGCCTTGTCGTCATCGGGGGCGGTGCCGAAGAGCAGGGCGCGCAGGGACGAACCGGATTCGCCGCGGGCGGCGAGGCGGGCGGCGACGGCAGGCACGAGGACGTCAGCGGTGTGGATGTCGGCCGGAGGCACACCGACGAGGGGAGCCAGTCGGGTGCGGGTGGCGGAGCGCAGGACGGCGGCGGCCTGGTCGCGGGCGTCGGCCTGTTGGTAGAGGCGGGCACGGCCCTCGGTCGTCTCGGCTGCGGGCACGGTGACGGGCAGCCGTTCGGGGACGAGAGGGCCGAGCCGGCGGGCCCGCCAGAGGGCGGTGAGTACGGCTGCGATGGCCAGCTGCAGCAGTCCCCAGCGCCAGCCGGAGGGGATGAGGTCGAGGAAGGAGCGCTCGCCGTTCCGGGCGGTCGCGGGATCACTGACGGAGGGGAGGTACCAGACGAGATGACGGTGCGAACCGAGGAGTTGCAGGGCGAGCGAGGCGTTGCCCTGTTCGGCGAGGCCGTGGTTGTAAAGAAGTTCGGGGGAGCCGAGCAGCACGGTGTCGCTGGCGGCCGGACCGGTGCCACTCGCCGCGTTGCCCGGCAGGCGGAGCAGGGTGGGCAGGCCGTCCACGAGGTAGCAGCGGTCGGCATCGGGCGCCGAGGTGCGGTAGCGGACCCCGCCGAGGTCGGCGTCGCCGGCGCGGCGGGCGGCGGGCAGGGGGCAGTCCGGTGCGCGCACGGTGGTATCGGTGGGGTCCGCGGCCCGGGCGCCGGGGGCCAGCGCGTCGAGCGCCACTTGGTCGGGGGCGAGGAGGACGGTGCGGCCGGGGGAGCGCCCGGTGGCCGTACGCAGGGTGCTGAGCTGTCGGTCGGTCAGCAGGTTCGGGTCGGTGATCAGCAGGGTGGTGTCGGGGCCTGCCGCGGCGGCGGCTTCGCGAGTGCTGGTCACGACGCGGGTGCTGACGCCCCGTTCGGACAGCAGGGTGGCGAGGGCGCGGCTGCCGGTGGGGTCGGCGGAGCGTGGGTCGAGGCGGCCGTGCTGTTCGCCGGACTTCAGCGCGGCGATGGCGATGCCGCCCAGGGCGAGGACGAGGAGCGCGATCAGCAGGCCGCGGGAGCGCGCCCAGATCCGGGCGGCGGTGGGCGACACGGAGGTGGTGTAAGCGGGGGAAGAGGTCATCCGGCGGCCCCGGGCCGGGTGGTGGTGAGGTCCGGCTTCGCCTGGCTGAGGTCCGTGTCCAGGGCGCTGAGCAGGGTGTACTCGTCGGCGGTGCCGGGGCGACGGCCGTATGTGATGCCGTCGAAGGCCCGGGAGGCGGCGCGCAGCCGGTCGGTGTGGGTAGGAAAGGCGCGGCCGGCCTCGGTGGCCGCCTCGTCGGCGGTGCGTCCCGGCGCGGGTGTGAGCAGCGCGCGTTCCTCCAGGGCGAGGACGATCGCGCGCATCCGCTCCTGGACGGCGGGCGTCCAGTCGCTGCGGGCGGCGTGCGCTTCCGCGGCCGTACGGTGTTCGGCGGCGGTGCGGGGCCGGTCGGGGAAGAGCGCGGCGGCGGTGGTGGGCGTGCGGCGCAGCGCGCCGAGCCGCAGCCGGAGGGCGACGACCAGCAGCAGGACCACCAGGACGACGACGAGCAGCCCGACCCAGCCGCCGGGGGCCACTCCGGCGGCCGCGTTGAAGAGGTCGTCGATGCGCTGCCAGAGCCAATTGAGGGCGCGCTGGAGCGGGTTGGGGTCGTACTCGTGGTATCGCGGCTTGGACAGTTCGCGTTCCGCCGCCTCGCGGGCAGGACCGCGCGGGATCTGTACGGGCACGTCGTCGCCGGTGCCCGCGAGGTGCTGCGCGAGCACGGCGATTCTCCCCCCGGCCGGCACCGCATCAGCTCCCGGGGGTGGCGCCGGGGGCGGGGGCCGCGTCGGCGCCGTAGCCGGGGAGCCCGGCCGCGCGCGCCAGTTCGAGGTCGAGGGCCTCGCGCCGGATCCGCTGGTCCATGTACAGGAGCGCGGTGACGCCGGCGCTGATCGGGAAGGTGACGGTCGAGCTGATCACGGCGCCGATGCCGACCACGATCAGGAAGGTCCAGCCGGTGGTGGCGTTGCCGTTCATCCAGCTCGCGGCGCTCTCCCCGCCGAGCAGGAAAGCGATGATGGTGGCCGGGATCTGGACGATGAACTCCACGATCACCACGATCAGTACGGTGAGCAGCTGGATGCCCAGCACGCGCCACCAGGCGCCGCGTACGAGCTTGGCGGAGCGGCGCATGGACGTGATGACGCCCTGCTTCTCGAGCATCAGGGCGGGGGCGGCGAGGCAGTAGCGGATCCACAGCCAGACCCCGGCGGCCAGGCCGGCGAGCCCGCCGAGCAGCGCGAGCGCCACACCGGCCGGAGCCGAGCCGAGTACGGCGACGAGGATGCCGGGCAGCAGGCCGACCGTGATGACGGCGGCGATGAGCAGCGGGAGCAGGAGGAGCAGGCCGAAGAGGCGGGGGAGTTGCCGGCTCGAGTCGCGCCATGCCTCCCCGGCGGAGACCGAGCGGCCCAGGACGGCACGGCTGACGACGATGGTGATCAGCGCGGTGGCGATCACCGTGCCGAGCATGGCGATGAACCAGGTGATGCCGCTGGCGGCGAGCTGGCCGCCGGCCTCGCGCATGACCTCGTCGACGTCCGCGCTCGGGTCGGTCCCGAGCGTCATGTTGTCGGTGCCTCGGAACCACACGCCCGACACGACCGTGGCGACGGCCTGCGTGATTACCGCGACGACGAGCGAGATGCCCAGCATGGTGCGCCAGTGCGCCCGCATCGTGGCCACCGCGCCGTCGAGGATTTCGTTGACGCCGAGCGGGCGCAGCGGGATGACGCCGGGCTTGGCCGCCGGAGGCGGCGGGGACCACGCGCCGCCCCAGCCAGGCCTGCCGCCACCCCAGTTGGCGCCGCCGGGGCCGGCCTGGCCACCGTTCCAGCCCTGCTGGCCGCTCCATCCGGGCTGTCCGCCCCAGCCGGGGCCGCCGCCGGGAGCGCCGCCCTGCGGGCCCGCGCCGCCCGGCGGATTCCAGCCGGGTGCGCCGCCGTTCGCGGCGCCGTCGGGGCCGCTGCCCGGCGTCCCCTCGGTCGGCGCTCCGGTCGGTACTCCGCCGCTGGGCGCGGACCACTGGCCGGCCGGCGGCTGCTCCTTGGCCCACTGGGCGGAGGGCGGTTGACCCGCCGTCTGCTGCGAGGGGGGCGCAGGCTGCTGACCACCGGTCTGCTGCGATGCGGGCGACGGCTGCTGACCATCGTTCTGCTGAGCCGTGGGCTTCGGCTGCTGATCCGCCGTCCCCTGCTCGGTCGCCGGTGCGTCCTTGGGCTGCGGGCCGGTGGACTGCGGGTCGGTGGTCTGCTCGGGCGGGGTGGGCTGCTCCTGGGGGCCGCGGTCCGGCTCGTCGGAGGGGGAGGATCCGGGCGAGGCCCAGCCCGGAGAGTTGTTCATCGTCGCTCCTTCACACTGCCCGTCCGCGGCGGCGGTCGGGTTCCGGGGTCCGCGGTGCCAGTCATCGTGCCACGGCAAGTCCGGTTTCGTACCGGCCCCCTTGTCAGGAAGGGATCTTCCGGTACCGGGCGGAGACGTTCCGGTTCTCCCGGCGGCCGTCCCGGTCCCGGGGACCGTCCGGGGCTCGAAGACTGTCCGGGTCCCGAGGGGGGACCTTATGTTCGCCCCGCCGCTGACGGCAGACTGGGCGGATGGCCGATCCGTACGGAGTACGTCAGGCGGGCGCCGCGGCACCCGCAGTCCCTGCGCTGCGCTGGGAGGAGCCGCCCGAAGGGCCGGTGGTGGTCCTGCTGGACCAGACACGATTGCCTGCGGAAGAAACCGAGTTGGTGTGCACGGACGTACCGGCTCTGGTCCAGGCGATCCGGACGCTGGCGGTGCGCGGTGCTCCGCTGCTGGGGATCGCCGGGGCGTACGGCGTCGCGCTGGCGGCCGCCCGCGGGTTCGACGTGGCCGACGCCGCGGCGAGCCTGGCATACGCCCGGCCGACCGCCGTCAACCTCGCGTACGGCGTGCGGCGCGCGGTGGGGGCGTACGACGCGGCGCTGGCCGCCGGGCAGTCGCCCGAGGAGGCCGCGGGGGCCGCGCTGGCCGAGGCCAGGGCGGTACACGCCGAGGACGCGCGGGCCAGCGCGCGGATGGCGGAGCACGGGCTGGCGCTGCTCGGTGAGCTGCTGCCGGGCGGTGGTCACCGCATCCTGACGCACTGCAACACGGGAGCGCTGGTCTCCGGGGGCGAGGGCACCGCCTTCGCGGTGGCGCTGGCGGCGCACCGGGCGGGAGAGCTGCGACGCCTGTGGGTGGACGAGACCAGGCCGCTGCTGCAGGGGGCGCGGCTGACCGCGTACGAAGCGGCGCGGGCGGGAATGGCCTACACAGTGCTGCCCGACGGGGCGGCGGGGTCGCTCTTCGCGGCGGGCGAGGTGGATGCCGTACTGATCGGCGCGGACCGGATCGCGGCGGACGGCGCGGTCGCCAACAAGGTGGGCAGCTATCCGCTGGCCGTGCTGGCGCGCTATCACCACGTGCCGTTCGTGGTGGTCGCCCCCACCACGACGCTGGATCCGGAGACCGAGGAGGGCGCGTTGATCGAGGTGGAGCAGCGGGCCGGGCACGAAGTGACCGAGATCTCGCTGCCGTATGTGGTCGCCGCGGGGACGGAGGCGGGCGTCGGCGTGCCGGTGGCGCCGCTGGGCGCGCAGGCCTACAACCCGGCCTTCGACATCACCCCGGCCGAGCTGGTGACCGCGATCGTGACCGAGGCCGGTGTGGTCTCTCCGGTCACTCGTGACAGCCTGGCGGAAGTGTGTTCCACGTCACGATTCGCTAAGTCACGATCAGGTAATGGGATGATGGCCGAATGAAGGGACGCGTCCTGGTCGTCGACGACGACACCGCACTGGCAGAGATGCTCGGCATCGTGCTGCGCGGCGAAGGCTTTGAACCGTCGTTCGTGTCGGACGGCGACAAGGCGCTCGCCGCGTTTCGCGAGGCCAAGCCCGACCTTGTACTGCTCGACCTCATGCTGCCCGGACGGGACGGCATCGAGGTGTGCCGGCTGATCCGGGCCGAGTCCGGCGTACCGATCGTGATGCTCACGGCCAAGAGCGACACCGTGGATGTGGTGGTCGGTCTGGAGTCGGGGGCGGACGACTACATCGTCAAGCCGTTCAAGCCGAAGGAGCTGGTGGCACGGATCCGGGCGCGGCTGCGCCGGTCCGAGGAGCCCGCGCCGGAGCAGCTGGCCATCGGTGACCTGGTCATCGACGTGGCGGGGCACTCCGTGAAGCGGGACGGGCAGTCGATAGCGCTGACGCCGCTGGAGTTCGACCTGCTGGTCGCGCTGGCGCGCAAGCCGTGGCAGGTCTTCACCCGAGAGGTGCTGCTGGAGCAGGTCTGGGGGTACCGCCATGCCGCGGACACCCGGCTGGTGAACGTCCACGTCCAGCGGCTGCGCTCGAAGGTCGAGAAGGACCCGGAGCGGCCGGAGATCGTGGTGACGGTGCGTGGCGTCGGCTACAAGGCCGGGCCCAGCTGAGATGCCCCGGGACGGTTCGGCTCCGGAGGGGACGCGGGGGCGGGCCGCTGAGGCGGCGGATGACATGTCCTTCCTCGAGCGCTTCGTGCGAGGCGGGCCGCAGCTGCTGCCCGACGGGGCGGCCACCGGGCCGGTCCACCCCATGCTGCGCCTCATCGGCCGCTGGGTGCGGCGGCCGCTGCTGCCCGCCATGCGCCTGTGGCGGCGCAACATCCAGCTGCGGGTCGTCGCGACGACCCTGCTGATGTCGCTGGGCGTGGTGCTGCTGCTCGGCCTCGTGGTCATCGGACAGGTGCGGAACGGCCTGCTGGACGCCAAGCGGCAGGCCGCGCAGAGCCAGGCCGCCGGCGGCTTCGCCGTAGCCCAGCAGATGGCCGACGGCGCCGGTGACATCCGCGGGGACGACGCCCAGCGCCTCGGTAACCGCGGCGCGCAGGACTCCGCGACCTGGCTCACCAGCCTGGTCGAGCAGCTCGCCAGTGGCGGCCAGGGCGTGTTCTCGGTGGTCGCGCTGAGCTCGGACTCGGCTGTCGAGCAGCCGTTCGTGGACGACAGCCCCGGCGTGCGCGGTCCGCGCGCTTCGGGCGATGTGGATCCGGAGCGCAGCGTGCCGGCGGAGATGCGCCGGAAACTGGACAAGAACGCGGGTACGTACCGCGAGTACACCCAGATCAAGCGGGTCGGGTCGGACGAGGGCGAGCCCGCGCTGGTCATCGGCAAGCGGCTGGACGACGTCAACAGCAATCCGTACCAGCTCTACTACCTGTTCTCCTTCAGCCAGGAGGAGAAGTCGCTCAGCCTCGTGAAGGGCACCCTCGCCACGGCCGGGGTCTTCGTCGTGGTGCTGCTCGGCGCGATCGCGTGGCTGGTGGTGCGGCAGGTCGTGACCCCGGTACGGATGGCCGCGGGGATCTCCGAGCGGCTTGCCGCCGGCCTGCTGCAGGAGCGGATGAAGGTCACCGGCGAGGACGACATCGCGCGGCTCGGCGAATCGTTCAACAAGATGGCGCAGAACCTGCAGAGCAAGATCCAGCAGCTGGAGGCGCTCTCCCGCATGCAGCGCCGCTTCGTGTCCGATGTGTCGCACGAACTGCGGACGCCGCTGACGACCGTACGGATGGCCGCCGACCTCATTCACGACGCGCGCGAGGATTTCGACCCGGCGACCGCGCGTTCGGCCGAGTTGCTGCGCGGGCAGCTGGACCGGTTCGAGTCGCTGCTGGCGGACCTGCTGGAGATCAGCCGGTTCGACGCGGGGGCGGCCGCGCTGGAAGCCGAGCCGATAGACCTGCGGGACGTCGTCCACCGCGTCATCGAGGGCGCCGAGCCGCTGGCGGAGGCCAAGGGCAGCCGCGTCGTCGTGCGCGGCGCCGAGTACCCGGTGGTGGCCGAGGCGGACGCCCGGCGTGTGGAGCGGGTGCTGCGCAATCTGGTGGTCAACGCGGTCGAGCACGGCGAGGGCCGCGACATCGTCGTACGCCTGGCCTCCGCCGGCGGCCGGAACGGCGGCGCGGTGGCCATCGCGGTACGCGACTACGGCGTCGGGCTGCGGCCCGGCGAGGCGACGCGGGTCTTCAACCGTTTCTGGCGCGCCGACCCGGCCCGGGCCCGTACGACCGGCGGCACGGGCCTCGGCCTGTCGATCGCGGTCGAGGACGCCCGGCTGCACGGCGGGTGGCTGCAGGCGTGGGGCGAGCCGGGCGGCGGTTCCCAGTTCCGGCTGACGCTGCCGCGTACGGCGGGCGAGGCGCTGCGCGGCTCGCCGATCCCCCTGGAGCCGGAGGATTCGCGGCGCAACCGTGCCCGTAGCCGCGCGTCCGGGCACCGCGCCATCGAGGCGCGCAAGCCCGTGACCACGGTTCCGGCCCAGTCCGGGAACGGCGCCGCGGAGGCCGCGCCGCGTCCCGGTACGAACGGTGCGGCAGGCACCGAGGACGCATCGCACGGCGCCCCCGCGCACGACGGGGCGGCGCAGAGCGGCACCGTGTACGGCGGCTCCGCGCACAACGGGGCGGGGCCCAAGGAGCTACCGGCCGGCGACACCACGGACGGGCGCAGCGGTACGGATCACAGCGGTACGGATGCCGACGCGTGCAGCCGTACGGGTGCGGACGCGCGCGCCCGGGCCGGTGCGGACGCACATGCCCGCACGGGTGAGGCGCGGGACGGCGAGGGACGGGAGGACGAGCTACGTGATCGGCGCTGATCGCGGTCGCGGCCGTGGCCGCGCCGGAAGGCGGGACCGGGGCCGCCGCCTCCGTACTCTCGCGGTGCTCGCCGCCGGGGCGATGCTGCTGGCCGGGTGCGCGTCGATGCCGGACGAGGGTGAGTCGCTGCCGGTCGATCAGGCGTCCCGCGCGGACGCCGACTCGCAGGTGCGGGTCTACGGCGTGCCGCCGCAGGACGGGGCGCAGCCGACCGACATCGTGCGCGGTTTCCTCGACGCGCTGACCAGTGACGAGGCCAACCTCCGTACGGCCAAGCAGTATTTGGCGGCGCCCGCCCGCAAGGCCTGGCAGCCGTTCGCGACCACCAAGGTGCTCCAGGAGCGCCCCAAGGCCACTCCGGAGGGCAGCCCGGCCAACCGCGAGGACGCCAAGGGCTTCACGGTCACGCTGGAGGGCACACAGGTCGCCACGGTGGACCGCAAGCACGCCTACACGCCCCAGGAGAAGGCGTACCGCGAGACGATGCACCTGGCCCGGGAGAACGGGCAGTGGCGCATCGACCGGCTGCCGAACGGACTGGTGCTGGGGCTGCCGGACTTCCAGCGCATCTATCAGCCCGTCAACAAGTACTACTTCGCGTCCTACAAGTCCGAGGCCGGGGAGCCGAGGGCGGGCAAGGACGTGCTCGTGGCCGACCCCGTGTACCTCCGGCAGCGGATAGATCCCGTCACGGCCAGCGTGAACGCGCTGCTGCAAGGGCCGACCAACTGGCTGCACCAGGTGGCGGTTTCCGCGTTCCCGAAGGACACGCACGTCTCGCGGCCCACTCTGACGCTGGACGACTCCAACGCGCTGCGGGTACGGCTCAGCAAGGAGGCGACCGGCGTGAACGGCGACCAGTGCCGGCGGATGGCCGCCCAGGTGCTTTTCACGGTGCAGGGCATGGCGCGTGCTTCGAAGGTCAGCGAGGTGGAGCTCCAGAAGGCCGGCGGCGACTCGCTGTGCAAACTGAAGCAGCAGGAGGCGGCGGACCGTTTTGGCCAGCAGGCGCGGGTACGGCACACCGCGCTGGAGTACTACGTCGACGGTGATCACCGGGTGGTCAGCATGACGGACACCGCGACCGACGCGACGCCGGTGCCGGGGCCGCTCGGTACGGGCAAGATCGCGCTGCGCTCGGTGGGCGTGGCACACGGCGAGGAGTCCGCGGCCGGCGTCTCGCTGAACGGGCGCGCGCTGTACGTCGCCGCCCTGGACGAGATGTCCAAGCGGGCCGAGGTACGGCTGCGCAGCAAGGCGAAGAACGAGACGGACGGGCTGACCGCGCCGAGCTGGGACGGCCTGGGCGATCTGTGGATCGCGGACCGGGACGGTGACGGGTCGCGGCTGCTGCGGCTGCGGTCGGGCAAGGGCGAGCCGCAGGAGGTCGCGGTACCCGGGCTCGGCAAGCGGCGCATCAAGTCGATCAGGGTGGCGTCGGACGGCGTACGGATCGCCATGCTCATCGAGGACAAGGGCCGGACGACTCTGCAGCTGGGCCGGGTGGAACGCGGCGGTACGGCGATGAACCCCAAGCTGTCCGTACAGGCGCTGCGCCCGATCGCGCCGCAGCTGGAGGACGTGGTGGCCGCCTCCTGGGCGGGCGACAGCCGGCTGGTCGTGGTCGGCCGGGAGTCCGGCGGGGTGCAGCAGATGCAGTTCATGGAGACGGACGGTTCGGCGTCCAACACGCAGACTCTGCCCGGTGTGAACGGCGTCGAGGCGGTGGCGGCCTCGGAGGACGAGACCCGGCCACTGATCGCGGACGCGGACGAGGGCATCGTCCGGCTGCCGGTCGACGCGAACTGGAAGACGGTGGCGACGCGCGGCACGGCACCGGTCTACCCGGGCTGAGCCCGCCCGGCCCCGCTCAACCAACCAGGGCGTATTTCTGCAGGTCAAGCTGCCTGTGTCCATGCTGCCGGAGGGCGGTTCGCCGAAGTTATCCACAGGGGTGGTGGGCGGGCGGCCGGGGCGGGACAGTGGAGACATGCGGGGGTTGTGGCGGGAATTCGCCGGGTTGGTGCTGCCGGTCGGCTGCGCGGGGTGCGGCCGGCCGCGGACGGAGCTGTGCGGGGAATGCAGGCGGTCGCTGTGCGCCGGGGGCGGGCAGGCGGCCGGGAGGCGGCGTGGGCCGCGGCGGGTGCGGCCGAGCCCGGCGCCGCCGGGGCTGCCGAGGGTGTATGCGGCGGCCGCGTACGCCGACGCGGTACGGGCGGTGCTGCTCGCGCACAAGGAGCGGGGCGCCCTGGCCCTGGCCGCGCCGCTGGGCGGGGCGCTGGCGGGCGCTGTGCGG
>NZ_JBEPFC010000188.1:0-12621 GCF_040301705.1 Streptomyces sp. NPDC000151
GGCCCCGCCGCCGCGCCCGGACCCCCGCCCCGGGGTCGCGCTCTCCCTGGTGGGGGCCCCCCCCCCCCCGGGGGCGGCGCTGCGGCCTTTCAACCCCGCCCCCCCCCCCGACTCCACCGGGGGCCCGTCACGCCCTTCGTGCGCGTCCGTCATCAGGCGTTCTTGCCGTCCTCGGTGCCGGGCCGGTCCTCGCGGTGGCGGTGACCGGGCAGCATCTCCTGCACCTTGGCCTTGAAGCCCTGCTTGATCACGTCGGCGCGGTCGCTGTCGCCCTTGAGGATCGCGGTGGCCGCGGCCTCGATCTGGTCCAGGCTGGCGTGCGGCGGGATGGGCGGCACGGCCGGGTCGGTGCGGAAGTCGATGACGAACGGGCGGTCGGCGGAGAGCGCCTGGCGCCACGCCGACTCCACGTCGCCGGGCTTCTCCACGCGGACGCCGCCGAGACCGATGGAGCGCGCGAAGTCCGCGTACGGCACGTCGGGGATGTGCTGCGAGGGCTCGAACTGCGGCGCCCCGGACATCGCCCGCATCTCCCAGGTCACCTGGTTGAGGTCCTGGTTGTTGAGGACGGCGATGATGAGCCGCGGGTCGGACCACTGCTGCCAGTACTTGCGCGCGGTGATCAGCTCGGCCATGCCGTTCATCTGCATCGCGCCGTCGCCGACGATGGCCAGCGCGGGCCGCTCCGGATGCGCGAACTTAGCGCCGATGACGTACGGCACGCCGGGGCCCATGGTGGCCAGGGTGCCGGACAGCGAGCCGCGCATGGCGCCGCGCATCCGCAGGTGGCGCGCGTACCAGTTGGCGGCGGAGCCGGAGTCGGCGGCGAGGATCACGTCGTTGGGCAGCAGCTGGTCCAGGGCGTGCACGACGTACTCGGGGTTGATCGGGTCGGCGTCCACGGCGGCGCGCCGCTGCATGACCTCCCACCAGCGCCCGGTGTCCTTCTCGATCTTCTTGCGCCAGGCGCCGTGCTTCTTCCGCTTGAGCTGCGGCAGCAGCGCCCGCAGCGTGTCCTTGGCGTCGCCGACGAGGTTGACCTCGAAGGGGTAGCGCATGCCGACCATGTGCGGGTCGATGTCGATCTGGACGGCGCGCGCCTGGTCCAGCTCGGGCATGAACTGGGTGTACGGGAAGCTGGAGCCGATCACCACGAGGGTGTCGCAGTCCATCATCAGGTCGTACGAGGGCCGGGTGCCGAGCAGGCCGATGGCGCCGGTGACGTACGGCAGGTCGTCCGGCAGCGCGTCCTTGCCGAGCAGCGCCTTGGCGACGCCGGCGCCGGTCACGTCGGCCAGCTCCTCGACCTCGGCGCGGGCGCCGCGGGCGCCCTGCCCGATGAGGATCGCGACCTTCTCGCCCTCGTTGATGACCTTCGCGGCGCGGGCCACCTCGGGATTCGCGGGGACCGGCGCGTACTGGGCCATGCCCAGGCTGGAGGGCACCATCTTGAACGCGTGCTGCGGCGGGGAGTAGTCCAGCTCCTGCACGTCGGCGGGGATGATGATCGCGGTGACGGTCCGCCGCGCGATCGCGGTGCGCATGGCCCGGTCGATGCAGTTGGGCAGCTGCTCGGGGACGGTCACCGTCTCGCAGAAGTCGGAGGCGACGTCCTTGTACAGGCTCGCCAGGTCGACCTCCTGCTGGTAGGAGCCGCCCATGGCGCTGCGGTTGGTCTGGCCGACGATGGCGACGACGGGCACGTGGTCGAGCTTGGCGTCGTAGAGGCCGTTGAGCAGGTGGATGGCGCCGGGCCCGGAGGTCGCGGCGCAGACGCCGACCCGGCCGGAGAACTTGGCGTAGCCGACCGCCTCGAACGCGGCCATCTCCTCGTGCCGCGCCTGGACGAACTCCGGCTTGTTGTCGGCCCGCCCCCAGGCGGCCAGCAGGCCGTTGATGCCGTCACCCGCGTAGCTGAACACGTGGTCGACGTCCCACTCGCGCAGCCGCTGGAGAACGTAGTCGGACACCTTGATCGACACTGGTATTACCTCTCATTTCGCATGGGTGACGTGCGGTGCGGGCGGCGGGCCGCCGACCGGGCGACGGCGGCGGCGACGCCGAGCGCGGCCAGCGCGCCCGCGGTGAGCAGCCGGGCGTCCCCGGCCCGGGCGGCGGGCCGCAGGGCGAGCGCCTCGGGCCCGGTGGCCGGCAGCGGCCCGTCGAGGCCGAGCGCGAGGACCTCGGCGAGGTGCAGCGCGCGGCGCCCCGTGCCGCCCTGCTCGATCTGGGTACGGCAGCTGAACCCGTCCGCGATGACCAGGGCGCTGGGCGCGGCGTCCCGTACGGCGGGCAGCACGCCGAGCTCGCCGACCTTCATCGACAGGTCGTGGTGGCCGCGCTCGAAGCCGAAGTTGCCGGCCAGCCCGCAGCAGCCCTCGTCCAGCACGTCGGCCTCGATGCCGGCCCGGCGCATCAGCTCCCGGTCGGCGTCGTCCTTCAGTACGGCGTGCTGGTGGCAGTGGGTCTGCACGGTGGCGGTACGGGCCAGCCGGGGCGGCCGCCAGTCGTCGGGCGCGTGGTTGAGCAGCTGCTCGGCGAAGGTGCGGAACTGTCCGGCCAGCCGCTGGACGTCCTCGTTCTCCGGCAGCAGTTCGGGCGCGTCGGCGCGGAAGACGGCGGCGCAGGACGGCTCCAGGCCGATGACCGGGGTACCGGCTTCCAGCCAGGGCCGCAGCGCCTCCAGGGTGCGCCCGAGGACGCGCTTGGCGGTGCGCAGCTGGCCGGTGGAGATCCAGGTCAGGCCGCAGCACACGGCCTGGGTGGGCACGGCGACGCGGAAGCCCGCGTCCTCCAGTACCCGCACCGCCGACTTGGCGATGGCGGGGTGGAAGTACGTACTGAAGGTGTCCGGCCACAGGACCACGGTGCGCGGGTCGGCGGGGTCGGGCTCCGGGGTGCCGCGCGCCCGCCACCACTGGACGAACGACTCCTCGGCGAAGACCGGTGCCGCACGCTCCCCGGCCACCCCGGCCGCGAGCTTCCCGAGGCGTCCGAGGCCGGGCGCGGTCAGCGCCGCGTTGACCAGCCGCGGGGCGAGCCGGGAGAGCCGGGCCCACAGCGGCAGCCAGCCCATCGAGTAGTGCGCGGCGGGCCGCAGCCGCCCTTCGTAGTGGTGGGCGAGGAATTCGGCCTTGTAGGTGGCCATGTCGACGCCGACCGGGCAGTCGGACTTGCAGCCCTTGCAGGCCAGGCAGAGGTCCAGGGCGTCCTTGACCTCGGTGGAGCGCCAGCCGTCGGTGACGGGCGAGTCACCGTGCCCGCCGAGCATTTCGAAGAGCAGCCGGGCGCGCCCCCGGGTGGAGTGCTCCTCCTCGTTGGTCGCCCGGTAGGAGGGGCACATCACGCCGCCGGAGTGGGTACGGCAGTTGCCGATGCCGACGCAGCGCATCACGGCCCGGGTGAAGGAGTGGTCGTCCTCGGGATAGCCGAAGTGGGTGGCGTGGCTCTCGGGGCGCCAGTGCGGGCCGAGCCGGAGGTTCTCGTCGACGCGGTGGGGCGCGACGACCTTGCCGGGATTCATCCGGTCGTCCGGGTCGAACAGCGCCTTGAGCTCGCCGAACGCGGTGACCAGCCGCTCGCCGAACATCTTCGGCAGCAGCTCGCCGCGGGCCTGCCCGTCCCCGTGCTCGCCGGAGAGCGACCCGCCGTAGGAGGCGACGAGGTCGGCGGCGCGGTGCACGAACGCCCGGAAGTCGGCGACGCCCTGGGCGGTCTTGAGGTCGAAGGGGATGCGGGTGTGCACACAGCCCTGCCCGAAGTGCCCGTAGAGGGACGGGTGGTCGTAGTCGAACTCCGCGAAGAGCTTCTTCAGGTCGCGCAGGTAGTCGCCGAGCTTGTCGGGCGGTACGGCGGAGTCCTCCCAGCCCTCCCAGGTCTCCCGGTCGTCCGGCGGGCGGGCGGTCACGCCGAGCCCGGCCTCGCGCGCCTTGAGCATCTTCTGCTCGCGCTCGGGGTCGTCGGAGAACGCCACGCTCGGGTCGTCCTCGCGGCGGCCGATGGCCCGCAGCAGGTCGCACGCCTGCCCGTCGACGTCCTCCTGGCTGTCGCCGCTGAACTGCAGCAGCAGCCAGCTCTCGCCTTCGGGGAAGCGTTCGATGGAGTCCAGGAACGCGCCCTCCTCGCGCATGAGCTGGGCCATCCGCCCGTCCAGCGCCTCCAGCTGGCTGGGCCGGCAGTGCTTCAGCAGCCGCGGCACGTCGTCGGCCGCGGTGCAGATGTCGTCGTAGCCGAGGACCACGATGGCCTCGAAGGGCGGTACCGGTACCAGGTCCAGCTCCGCGTGCAACACGGTGACCAGGGTGCCTTCGCTGCCGATGAGGGCGCGGGCGAGGTGGAACTCGTTCTCCGGGAGCAGCGCGTCGAGGTTGTAGCCGGAGACACGGCGCGGGATGCGCGGGTAGCCCCGCCGGATGTCGCCCATGTAGCGGTCGGCGATGCGCCGCAGGCCCTGGTACAGCTCGCCCTTGCGCCCGCCGCCGGCCACGGCCTCCTCGTACTCGGTGTCCGAGGTGGCACCGACCCACATCCGGGTGCCGTCGTAGGTGAGCACCTCCATGCGGCGTACGTTGTCCGCGGTCTTGCCGTACGCCTGCGCCGAGGCGCCGCAGGAGTTGTTGCCGATCATGCCGCCGAGCGCGCAGTGGCTGTGCGTGGACGGCTTGGGCCCGAACTTCAGCCGGTACTCCGCCAGCTGCCGGTTGAGGTCGTCCAGCACGATGCCGGGCTCGACGACGCAGGTGCGGCGCTCCGGGTCGACCGAGACGAGGTGATGGCAGTACTTCGTCCAGTCGATGACCACCGCGGTGTTGGTGCACTGGCCGCCCAGGCTCGTGCCGCCGCCCCGGGAGAGCACCGGCGCCCCGAATTCCGCGCACACGGCGACCGCGTCGGCGCCCGCCCGTACGTTCCGGGGCGCGACCACGCCGATGGGCACCTGGCGGTAGTTCGAGCCGTCCGTGGCGTACGCGCCGCGGCTGCCCGCGTCGAAGCGCACCTCCCCGTCGACCCGCTCGCGCAGCGCCCGTTCCAGCGCGCCCGCGTCCAGGTCCGCGACCCCGCCCGCCACCGCACGCTTGCGATCGGTGAGCGCCGCTTCCTCGTTCGGTGCCATGGTCACCTTCCTCGTCCGTCCCGCCGCCTCGGTGTCCCGGTCCGTACGTGCGTACGCCCGCCGGTGACACCGGTACGCCCGCCGGCCGTACGGGCGGGCGTACCGGGGAACCGGCGGGCCGGCGCCTCAGTCCGTCGAAAGCGCTTCGAGAAGGTCTCCGACCTGCGGGTCGGGCAGCGCGCGGGCGACGTCCGCCAGCGCGACCATGCCGACGAGGCTGTGGCCGTCGATGACGGGCAGCCTGCGGACCTTGTGGTGCGCCATGGTCGCGAAGATCTCCTCGGCGTCGTCGTCGGCGCCGATGGTGACCGCTTCGCCCTGCGCGAGCTCACCTGCCGTGGTCTTCTCCGGGTCCTTGCCTGTCCCGAGCACCTTCACAGCGATGTCGCGGTCGGTCAGCATGCCCTTGAGCTTGTTGTCCGTGCCGCAGATCGGCAGTGCCCCGACACCGAGCGAGGTGATCCGCCGGGCGGCCTCGATGACGCTGTCCTCGGCACCGATGCACTCCGTGCCCGGGGACATGATGTCGCGTGCGGTAGGCATGTCTGCTGGTCTCTCCTCGTTGACGTAGGTGACCCAGGTGGCGTGACTGCTGGGCCGTGCTTACTTCTTGCCGCGTCCGGTGACGAAGTCGCGGGCCCGGTCGACCAGCCCCGCGCCGGGTGCCAGCAGCTTGTTCGCGGGCGGAGTGGTCGGGGACTTGGGGTGCGGGCGGGTGGGCGCCGACTTCTTGGCGCTGCGGATCTTCTCGCCGAGCGCCGCCAGCTCCTCCGGCGGGCAGGCGTCGCGCAGCTGCGGAAAGAGCCGGCCCTCCTCGTCCCTGACGTGCTCGGTGACCTCGGTGCGCAGCTTGACGACGAGGTGGTTGAAGTCGGGGTGCTCGGCGCCGGTCTTCTCCAGGTTCTTCAGCAGCTCCTCCACCCGGCTGTGGTCGGCGATCTCCTTGTCGGCGAGCGCGTTGCCCTCGGGCAGGTGCTTGCGCACCGCCGGGTACAGGTGCTGCTCCTCGGCCACCGAGTGCCGGACCAGCTCGATCGTCAGGTGGTCGGCGAGGCGCTTGCGCTCGTCCGAGCCCGGGGTGCTGCTCTCGATCTGCTGGAAGAGCTCGGTCACCTCGCGGTGGTCGGTGGTCAGTTCTTCGATGACGTCGCCGCCGTGCCCCATGAGTGCTGCCACCTTTCGCGGAAGCGGCGCGTCCGGACCCTCCGGGCGCCATCGGACGAGTTCCCGTTACCTCAAGTCCGTAACGCCGCAACTCGACCGATCGGGCAGGATTGGGCCGAATGGCTCTGTCGTTTCCTTATGGGGGTGTCGTTTCCATACAGGGGTGCGCGCCGGGCCGGTACGACGGTCCCGGCCCGGCGCTTTTCCCATCCCCATGGAGCCCATGGCCCGGCGCACGGGTGCCATGCGACGGCACGGCCAAACGTCCCAGCGCCGGAAAAGGAACAGATCAGGCGGTGGGCGTGAGGTCGGCGCGGCCGAACAGCAGGGCGTAGCCCCGGGGCAGCTGCGCCAGGACCCGCTCCAGCAGCTCTTCGCCCAGGTGGGCGCCGATGGCGGTGAGGACGGTGCTGGCGTCCCAGCGCGCGGTGGCGTGCGTGGCGCCCTCCGTGCGGGCCGCCACGCTGTCCACGAACTCGCACGCGGTGCGGGGCCGCTCGTCCCTTATCCCGCCGGCGATGATCCGCCCGGCCTCGGGCGGCACCGACCTGAGGAACGCGAGCCGCTCCTCGCCGGTGAGCTGGCCCGCGAAGGCCGCCAGTACGTGCTGGACCGCCCGCTCGGCCTCCGCGACGGTCCGGTAGCGCCCCGAGGTCCGCACCGCCGCGAGCAGGTCGCCGCCCATGATGCCGCCTCCTCACCCGGGTCGCCCCCTTCCATGGTCCGGATCCCGGCGGAACCCGCAACACCGGGCGGGCCCCGGTCACCCCACCGCTTCCCGGCGGCCGCGGCCCCTCCGTACGGGCGCATCACCGGACCGGCAGGCTTCGGCCCGGCCCGGCAGGGGCACCCGTCCCCGCATGTCCCACACTTCAGACCTTCCCGGCATCGACGAGTCGTACTGGATGGCCAGCGCGCACACCACGTCGTACGCCCCGCTGACCGAGGACACCGACGCGGACGTCACGGTCATCGGGGGCGGCATGGCGGGGATCAGCACGGCGTGGGAGCTGTCCCGGACGGGGCGCCGCGTCGTCGTCCTCGAAGCGGACCGGATCGCCGCCGGCGTCACCGGCTACACCACCGCCAAACTCACCGCGCTGCACACGCTGGTCTACGACAAGCTGCGCCGCACCCGCGGCGGCGGCGCGGCCCTGCACTACGCGGTCTCCCAGCAGGGCGCCGTCGAGCGCGTCGCCGAGGTCGCGCGGGAGCTGGGCATCGACTGCGAGCTGGAGCGCTTCCCCGCGTACACCTATGTCCGCGACCGGGCCGGCACCGACCAGCTGCGCGCCGAGGCCGACGCGGCGCAGGAGGCGGGGCTGCCGGCCTCCTACGTCACCGAGACCGGGCTGCCGTTCGACGTGGCCGGCGCGGTGCGCGTCGAGGACCAGCTGCTCTTCCACCCCCGCAAGTACCTCCTGGCGCTCGCCGAGGACCTGCGGGAGCACGGCGGCGAGGTGTACGAACGCACCCGCGCCACCGGGCTGCACGAGGGCGCGCCGTGCCGGGTGACGACCGAGACCGGCGCGACGGTCACCTCCCGCGAGGTGGTCGTCGCCACGCACTACCCGGTGTTCGACCGGGCGCTGCTCTTCACCCGGCTCTCGCCCCGCCGGGAGCTGGTGGTCGCGGCCCCGATCGAGGCGGACCGCGACGTGCGGGGCATGTACATCACCGAGGAGGAGGGCAAGCGCTCGGTGCGCACCGCGCCGTACGGCACCGACCGGCGGCTGCTGGTCGTCACCGGGGAGCAGTTCCCGCCGGGCACGGGCGACGCCGTCGCGCGCTTCCGGCGGCTGGCCGAATGGACCGAGCGGCACTTCCCCGGTACGGACGTCGCGTACCGCTGGGCGGCCCAGGACAATGACTCCACCGACACGGTGCCGCTGATCGGGCCGTTCCACCCCGGCGCCCGGCACACCTACGTCGCCACCGGCTTCGGCGGCTGGGGGCTCAGCGGCGGCGCGCTGGCCGGGCGCCTGATCGCCGGGCTGATCAGCGGCGACCCGCCGCCGTGGGCCGGTCTGTACGACCCGCGGCGGCTGTGGGGCCCGGTCCGCGAGGCGCCCGCGTTCCTCAGCCACCAGGCGAAGGTCGCCCAGCACTTCATCGGCGACCGGCTGCGCACCACGCACGTCGACTCCGTCGCCGACATCCCGCCGGGGACCGGCGCGGTGGTACGGATCGGCGCCCGGCGGTGCGCGGTGTACCGCGACGAGGACGGCACGGTACAGGCGGTCTCGGCGCGCTGCACGCATCTGGGCTGCCTGGTCGCCTTCAACACGGCGGAGACGGCGTGGGAGTGCCCCTGTCACGGGTCGCGCTTCTCCACCGAGGGCATGGTGCTGAACGGCCCCGCGCTGCACCCGCTGGAGCAGCTGGACATCGGCTCCGACGTGTAACGACGGCCGCGCGGGGCACCCAACACGGGCACTGTCCACCCGTCGGCGCACCGCGCCTGCGGCAGGAGAGGAAGCAGCTCATGAGCAGTGTCCCCGAGCGGCGGGTCGTGGTGACCGGCGCCACCGGCAACGTCGGCACCAGCGTGGTCCGTGTGCTGAGCGAGGACCCGCAGATCGACGTGGTCCACTGCATCGCGCGCCGCACGCCGCGCGACACGCCGCCGAAGACCACCTGGACAGCGGCCGACATCGCGGACGAGGAGTGCGACCTCGCGGCGGACTTCGCGGGCGCGGCGGCCGTCGTGCACCTGGCCTGGGCCTTCCAGCCCACCCACCACCCACCGCAGACCTGGCGTACCAACGTCCTCGGCTCCCTGCGGGTCTTCGAGGCGACGGCCCGGGCGGGGGTGCCCGCGCTCGTCCACGCCTCCTCGGTCGGGGCCTACTCCCCCGGCCCGAAGGACCACAAGGTGGACGAGTCCTGGCCGACGCACGGCTGGCCGGACGCCGCGTACTGCCGCGAGAAGGCGTACCTGGAACGGGTACTGGACGGATACGAGCGCGAGCACCCCGGTATGCGCGTGGTGCGGATGCGCCCGGCGTTCCTCTTCAAGGAGGAGGCGGCGTCCGAGCAGCGCCGGATCTTCGGCGGGCCCGCGGTGCCCGCGCCGGTCGGCCGGCTGGCCCGGCCCGGGCTGCTGCCGTTCCTGCCGGACGTCCCGGGCCTGCGCTTCCAGGTACTGCACACCGACGACGCGGCCCGGGCGTACCGGCTGGCCGTCCTCGGCGACGCGCGCGGCGCCTTCAACCTCGCGGCCGAGCCGCCGGTGGACATGCCGTTCCTGGCGCGGCTGCTGAAGGCCCGTACGGTACGGATGCCCGCCGCGGCCGCCCGCGCCGCGCTCGGTACCGGCTGGCGGCTGCGGCTGGTACGCGCCTCGCCGCACCTGTTCGACGCGGTGCTGGGGCTGCCGCTGATGGACTGCGGCCGGGCGCGCGAGGAGCTGGGCTGGCGGCCGGAGAGCACCGCGGCCGAGGCGGTGGGCGCGCTGCTCAGCGGCCTGCGGAACGCGAGCGGCGCGCCCACCCCGCCGCTGTCGAGCCACCCGAAGACCGCCTGAACCGATCGCCGGGCCGGGCCGCTTCCGGGCCGCTGCGCCGTTGGACCGAAGCTGATCATTTCGGGTTTCCGGTGCCGCGCCGACGGGCACTCCGGAGGCGCCGCGGCAGGTCACCGCGACCACCGTACGCGCGGCGACGGACGGCCCGGCGGCACGCAGCCCAACAGCACCGACCTCTGGAGGAAGACATGGCCGAGAAGGGGAGCGGGCCGGACAGCCCGCTGCAGGACGACGAGGTGAAGAAGCGCCTGGAGGGCGAGCTGCGGGCCAATCGTGGCATCCGGGTGGAGGAGGAGCACGAGCCCGAGCCCGCGGGCGAAGACCAGCCGGCGGTGCAGCGCTCGCCCGACGGGACCCTCGAAGGCGGCACGCCCCCGGGGATGTCCGCCGAGGACGTGGAGATCCGGTCGGACCTGGCCCGCCACCTCGACCCCAGCATCTACCCCGCCGACCGGGCCGCCGTGCTGGACTCCCTGCGGGACAACAACGCGCCGGACCGCGTCCTGGCGCGGGCCGAGAACCTCCCGGGCGGGGAGCGGTTCGCCAATGTGCAGGACATCGCCCGGGCGCTCGGCCTCGGTGTCGAGGAGCGCCGTACCTGACCGCACACGGGGCGGCCCGGCGCGGCCGCCCTTCCCCCCGGCATGGTCGCCCCGGGCCGGATTCACCCTTCCGGCCCGGCGCTTTCCCATCTCTCCCATGGCCGGCCGCTCGGCCGGGAAGCCGAGTGCCACGCTCACGGGAGCCCAAACCTCCGCCCTCCCCCGGTGTGCTCCGTACGGCGCACACCGGGATGCGGACCCCGCCGGTACGGGGTGCGATGGGAGGACGAGGAGGTGGCGGCAGGTGGCACACGCAGTCTGGGCCGGTGCGCTGTCGTTCGGGCTGGTCTCCCTGCCCGTACAGCTGGTGACCGCGACGGAGAGCCACACGGTCCACTTCCACCAGCTCCAGCGCGGCACCTCCGACCGGGTGCGCAACAAGCGGGTCAACGAACGCACCGGCAAGGAAGTCGCGTACGACGACATCGTCAAGGGCTACGACGCCGGGGACGAGTACGTGCTCGTCGAGCCGGAGGAGCTGGACGAGATCGCGCCGGGCCGGTCCAAGTCCCTGGAGATCACCGGCTTCGTCGACCTGGCAGCGGTCGCGCCGATCTTCTTCGACAAGACGTACTACCTCGCGCCCAAGAGCAAGGAGTACGCCAAGGTCTACGGCCTGCTGCGGGAGGCGCTGGCGCACGCGAACAAGGCGGGCATCGCCACGTTCGTGATGCGCAACCGCGAGTACCTCGTCGCCGTCAAGGCCGAGGACGACATCCTGACCCTGCACACCCTGCACTGGGCCGACGAGGTCCGCGACCCGCACAAGGAACTGCCGACCCTGCCGGAGCGCGCCAAGCCGGACAAGAAGGAGCTGCAGACGGCGGTGCAGCTGATCGACGCGCTGTCCGTGGACTGGGAACCGGACGAGTACCACGACACGTACCAGGAGAAGGTGCAGCGGCTCGTGGAGGCCAAGCGCACCGGCGAGACGGTGGAGAAGGCCGAGCCGGCGCCGAAGGCGACCAACGTCATCGACCTGCGCGAGGCCCTGCAGGCCAGCGTGGACCGGGCGAAGGGCGGCAGCGGGAAGTCCGGCGGCGACACGAAGAAGCGCACCCAGAAGAGCCGGAAAACCCAGCAGGACCAGAAGAGTCAGAAGAAAAAGAAGGCGTCCTGAGGCCGCCGCGGTCGACGCGCCCTCACGCCGCCCTGGACCGCAGCGGGAGTTGCGGTCCGAGCGCGTACAGCAGCCGCTGCATCTCCGCGACCAGGCCGCCGAGCGAGACGGAGGAGTCCCCGTCCAGCTCCGGCAGCCAGTCCTTGAGCCGGCGGTGCGCCTCCCACGCGCGGTCCAGGTCCTCGGCCCGCCGGCCCTCGCGCTCCTCCTCCGGCCCCTCGTCGAGCAGGTACAGGTCGTCCTCGCAGACGTCCCCCGCCGCGTCCAGCACATCGGCGGCCAGGCCGAGCGCGCCGGGCGGCGGCGGGGCCAGGTCGTGCCGGTCGGGGGCCGCCTCACGCAGCGTCCGGGTGAGCGTCTTCAGGTGCTCGCTGATCCCGTCCCAGGTCTCGTCCCAGTCCGCCGACGGCGCCGGGCGGCCGCGGCGGCGCAGCCGGTAACCGGGGTTGAGGCGGTAGCTCTCCTGGTCCCAGCTGCGCGCGGTGTGCAGGTCGGTGACGGCGTTGGCGAGCCGCCGCGCCCGGTCCTGCCAGCCCTCGGCGTCCTCCGGGCCGTACCCCTCGTCGCCCGCCTCCCGCAGCCCGTCGGCGATGGTGTGCAGCAGGTCGGCGCTGTCCCGCGGCAGCGTGTAGAGCATGTGCCGCACGCTGCGGGCGTGCACCGGCGGGAAGACCAGGGCGTTCACCGCGATCCCGATGGCGGCGCCGATGACCGACTCCAGCAGCCGGTGCCCGATGTCGTACAGCGAGTACGAGCCGTACGCGAGCACGAACAGCGCCGTCGTGGACGCGTACATGCCCTGCCGCCCGAAGCGCGCGTAATTGCCGAGCAGGACGGTGAGCGGGAGGGCGAGCAGCATCGCGCCCATCTTGTTGCCGGTCAGTGTCGCCGCGCCCGCCGCGATGACCGTGCCGGCCGCGATCACCGCCAGCTGCTGCAGCCCGGACCGCACCGACCGGTAGACGGTGTGCTCCACCAGCACGACCGCCGTCCACGGGGCCATCAGCGCCATCGGCGCGCCCCACCACCAGCCCGTCACGGCCCAGGCGAGCGCGGCGGCGGCCGCCGCCTTGAGCGACTGCACCGCCGCGTCCCG